>CAJJZO010000005.1 GCA_905197585.1 uncultured Collinsella sp. | reverse complement strand
CGCGTTTATGCTTTCCATCAACCTGACCATGACGCTCGTGGTGGTGCTCATCACGCCGCTTTCCATTTTTGCAGCCGGTGCTATTGCCAAGCTCTCCAACAAAAGCTTTACGGCACAGCAGCGTATTCAGGGTCAACTGGGCGGTCATATCGAGGAGTATGTGGGCGAGCAAAAGCTTGTCGACGCCTTTGCCTACGGTCCCAACGCCCAGCAGCGCTTCGATGCCCTCAATGCCGAGCTTTACACCGCGGGCGAGCGCGCACAGTTTATGGGTTCGCTCTCCAACCCCGGTACGCGTTTTATCAATAACATCATCTATGCCGTGGTCGCTGTGATCGGCTGCGTGGGCGTGATCACGGGCGTGCCTGCGGCGCTTACGGTGGGCGGCGTTCAAATCTTTCTGTCTTATGCCAACCAATACACCAAGCCGTTTAACGAGGTCACCAACGTCATTACGCAGATCCAGACCGCGTACGCCTCGGCGCGCCGCATGTTTGCGCTGCTCGATGCGCGCGAGCAGGAGCCCGACGCATCGGATGCCGTGGAGCTTGCCGCCCCGCAGGGCGAGGTTGCCTTTGAGCATGTGGACTTTAGCTACGTGCCCGACCGCAAGCTGCTGCAGGACATCTGCATCGAGGCCAAGCCCGGCATGCGCTTTGCCCTAGTTGGCCCCACGGGCTGCGGCAAGACAACGCTCATCAACTTGCTGCTGCGTTTTTACGATATCGATGCCGGTCGCATTGCGGTCGATGGCCGTTCATCGCGTGACTACACGCGTGAGAGCCTGCGCCGCGCCTTTGGCATGGTGCTGCAGGACACCTGGCTGTTCGAGGGCACGGTGGCCCAGAACATTGCCTACGGTTGCCCCGATGCCACGCGCGAGCAGATTGTCGAGGCCGCCAAGCGCGCGCACGCGCACAAGTTTATCGTGCAGCTGCCAGGCGGCTACGATACGGTGATCGGCGAGGACGGCGGCACGTTTAGCCAGGGTCAAAAACAGCTGCTGTGCATCGCGCGCGTCATGCTCACCGATCCGGCGATTCTGCTGCTGGACGAGGCAACGTCGAGCATCGATACACGTACCGAGCTGCAGGTGCAGGCGGCATTCGACGAGCTCATGGCCGGTCGCACGAGCTTTGTCGTGGCGCACCGCCTATCGACGATCCGTAACGCCGATTGCATCCTAGTCATGCGCGACGGGCAGATTATCGAGCGTGGCACGCACGACGAGCTGCTAGCGGCAGGCGGCTTCTACGCCGAGCTCTACCGCAGCCAATTCGCCCAGTGAGCAAGACGCGGGACATGTAACGCAGCGCTAGGGCGCGAGCGTGTCAACGGGGGCAACGATGATGCCCTCGGGCGTTGTGTGGACCGGCATGCCGAACCCGATGACGATGAGTTTGGCCGCGGGAGGCCTCTCGCCGCGTTCGACCAGCTTGCGCTCGAGTCGAAGCAGGTTTGCAGACGCCTCGGGGATCTGCGGGCTTCCGAGTTTTACTTCCACGGCAATCCAAGTTCCATCGCGCCTGTGTATAACGGCATCGACCTCGAGATCGTCGGCGTCGTGGTAGTGGGACACCGATGAGTCATTTGCGGCGGCATAGACCTTAAGGTCGTGCAGGACGAGGGATTCGAAGAGCAGCCCCAGTGTCTTCGGGTCGGATGCCAATGACTCCGGATTTGCTCCGAGCAGCGCAACGGCAAGCGAAGGGTCGGCGAGGTGCCTTTTCGCACTTTGCCGCAGCTTTACCGGCGACCTGAGCGCCGGATGCCAAGCCGGGATATCGTCGATGATGTGTATCCTACGCAAAGCATCTGTATAGCGCCTCAGCGTACTTCTCGATACATCACCGCCGAGGTCTTTCTCAAGAGACTTTTCGCCGGCAAGAGTGGATTCGTTGCGCGCAAGCGAAGACAGAAGAGCCCTGACTTTCTCCGGGTCACGCTTCACGCCGTCAGCCTTCGAAACGTCCGATTCGCAGACGCCGTCGATGTAGGCAGCGGATATTCGCATTGCATCGGCAGTCGGCTTGCCAACCGCCTGAGGCCAACCGCCACGACATAGCAAATCGGCGATGCCGGCGATGCCGTTAATGGATCCAAGTGCCGCTTTGATGGCGCATCCGTTAAGCAGTGATTCGAGCGAGACCGCCCTTGTGGAAACTCCGAGTTCGGCCAGAGTCATTGTTTCCATGCGCAAGCGTGATATGCGCCCGATGCCGCTGTGCATCGGTTGGTCGGCATCATTTGGCGTTGCTGACCCCGTAAGCAAAAACTGCCCTGGCTCACCAGCCCTACGATCGCATTCAAAACGTATTGCGTCCCACAATTTCGGCTCTTCCTGCCACTCATCGATGAGTCTCGGTGTTGCGCCGACTATCGCTTGAGCCGGGTCGATCTTGGCAAGCTGCAACGCGGCAAAGTCTCCGGCTGGGTCGGAGAGAGACAGCGATGATTCGGCGAATTGCTGGGCCGTAGTCGTCTTTCCGCACCACTTCGGTCCCTGAATGAGCACGGCGCCAAAAATGCCAAGATCGCGTTCGATTGAGCGATCGATGCATCTATCCATATATCCATTCATAGAACTCCCCGCCAATCATAGAGCCGTCATGTTATATAGCATTCTACCAGCGCGTGAAACATTTTGACGACAATCTATGACACAATTTGACGATGTCTTGTGAAACAAATTGATGAAATTACGTGACACAATTTGGCGAAGTTTCGGAAACACTTTTAGGCCATCCGTGAAACACTCTGCGGCGGCATTAATCCAAGTGCGCGCGGTCTAAAACCCGTCCAAGGATGTCGCCTGTATCGCCAATCGGCAGAAGGTGGTTTACAACTGTGGTTTTAGTACTAAGATATGCTTCTAATAAATTGCATTAGTGGCTTTAGTTTTGGGGGAAACGAGCAACGTGACTATGACATGCTCTTTGGTGGTTAACAGCAAGAGCGGTAATACCAGGATGGTTTCGGGCGCGATCAAGCGCGCTCTGCAGGCTGCGGGCGTTGAGTTTGTCCATGCCGCGGCGTTGAGCGACGATGCGGATGCAGATCAGGTTGCGCTCGAGGCGCAGGGCGCCTGCGCGGCCGACACGGTGCTCGTCGGTTTTTGGTGCGACAAGGGCGCCTGCACGCCTTCGGTCGCGGCGCTGCTCTCGGCCCTGCACGGCAAGCGCGTTTTCCTCTTTGGTACCTGCGGCTTTGGTGCCGATCAGAGCTATTATCAGCAGATTATCGATCGCGTGTCGTCCAATTTGGCAGAGGATGCCGAGCTTGCGGGCTGGGCGATGTGCCAGGGCAAGATGGGCCCCGCGGTCAAGCAGCGTTACGAGGCCATGCTCGAGCAAGATCCCGACAATGCCCGTTTTAAGATGCTGCTCGACAACTGGGTAGCCGCAAAGGATCACCCCACCAAGGAGGATCTGGACAACATGGCGATGGCGGCCAAGAAGGCCGTTCTGGGGGAGTAGGTCCATCTTCTAAATGCAATGCCCTCCCGGGTGGCGGCCCTTTATCGATGGAAGGCCTCATAAGCTGAAGTTCAATCCCCGGGATGCGTCCAGAGTGGGACGTGCTTTCCCGATGGGTGGGGTTTCGGAAAGTGGGGACTGGATTTTGAGCCTAGAGTGGGACATGCTTTCCCAAAGGCCGCTCAACGGGAAACCGCATCCCACTATTAGCCCGAGAAACGGGATGCACTTTCCCAAAGAGAGCCAACGGGAAACTACGTCCCACAATCAGCTTCCAAAGTGGGACACACTTTCCCGTTGAGGGTTGTTCCGGAAAGTGCATCCCGGAATTGATACTCAGAATGGGACGTCGTTTCCCGTTGAGGGTCTCGGCGGAAAATGCATCCCAGAAATGGGCTTTGAGCTTGGACGATGCTCCCCCAGTACCTCCGCTTTTAAAAATGAGACACGCCGTTGGCGGAAATGAGACACGTGGAACTGGGCATCGGACGTACTATTCGTGGAATGAGCCGCTCCATTCGAGTAAAGTGAGGTCCCTCATGTACGTTCCGCACCCCCGTATCCGTAGGCTGTCGAAAATCCCGCTTGCCGGGACGGCGGCGCTTGCTGCGTTGATTGCAACGAGTGTCGCCTGTTTTATGGCCACGCCCCAGGTTGCCCAGGCGGCAGACGCGCCCGCAATCACCGATATGACCGAGCAGGACTATAGCGATTTGGGCCTGGGCACGAGCGAGGACATTCCGGCCGATACCGTTGGCCCCTACTCCACCACCACTCCCACGACGTTTGCCACGCGCAGCGAGGTCTATATGGCAGTTAACGGTAGCCATGGCAATCGCTACACTCTGCGCGACAAGCTCGAGAACGTCGAGCGCGGTGACATTGGCGGCAGCAGCAAACTCACCGATGGCTATGGAAGTGTGTGGGGCGCCGCAAAGTTCTGGCAAAACGTCAACAACTTCGATACGAACAGCGATCTCTACAAGCATAGCGACTACGGTGGCGGCACCTGGTCGTACCTAAGCAACAATGAGTCCTCAACAGTACTCGCCAACGACAACAACGGTTTCTCGGGTATTCACGCCACGAGTGTTGAGTTCTGCAGCGACGCCAGCACGGGCAAAAAGAGCCGCGTTGCCGAGCTCCGTGCCTACGGCGACAGTTCCTCCACGACGATTGACGGCAAGTCATACGCCGGAAAGGTTGAGCTGGTCCTCTACTCGTTTAGCAACGGGCGCACGCGCACTCTCGACACACACCTGCCGGTGACGGTCAACACTAATATGATGTACGAAGGCCGTTTTAAGTACCTGGATGCCGGTTACCTGCAAGAGCACGACGCCGTCTTTGATGTCGAGGCGGGCGATGTCGATGGCGACGGCGTCGACGAGCTTTTTGTCTACGCGGGCTGCTATGTCGACGAGAACGGCGTGCGCAAGGCTGTAGTCGACATGTATGACTTGGAGGGCGGCAACTGGAAGCAAAGCGTCGTCAAGATCGATGCCGGTAACGCCGCGGACTACACCACGCACAACAAGGGCGGGAACGACTCCTGGACGCAGCTTCAGTCAGCTCCTGTCGTTTCGCTAGCGGCCGGCGACCTCGATCGCGATTTTTGCGATGACCTCGCCATCGTGGTCTCGGCACCCTACGGCAAGAAGAATATTGATAAGTCGACGCATTGCGAGCTGTTTTCGTGGGATGCATCCAAGGGTGCGCTCGTCCATGTCGATGCTCTGGGCGACGCGGGCGCAATCTCCCTCTCCGCGAACGGCAAGACCATGGTCGCTGCGAATGCGACGTTCGGCACGTTTGCCGCCTACGATGAAGAAGGAAAGAAGACGGGTGAAACCGTCACGGGCCTTATTCTTGCGGGCTATGACTGGCAACGCAGCGCTTTTGATTACGGCGCTTCTGACGGCAGCAAGGGGCTGTACGGCGCGCTGTACCGCTACGCGTATTTTGACTCGGAGTCTGGCGAGTTCAAGCTTTCCGATTGCAAGGAATACAGAGACGGGCTCCTCGCCTCCTATGGGCTGATGCATGTGCCCAACAGCGCATGGAAGGATAGCGCTCAGGATAAGCGCTATCCGTGCACCTTGGCGCCTATTGCCCTTGCCACTGCCAACCTTGACGGTCTGTCCGAGCAGCTGGCGGTCGACGAGGTGCTCGTGGGCGGCGATGTGTTCCGCGACTTTGCCTGCAACACGGCACAGAGCGGGGCTCAGGGCTTGGGGTCCATGGTCGGAACCATGAGCATGAGCGGTCAGCAATACAACAGCAGCAACAAGCATGACCACAAGGGTATAGAGCAGGTGTGGATCAGCGACGTCAAGGCGGGCAGCGTCTCGGGTTCGGACCGCTATAACGAGAGCTTTATCGCCGTGGTGGGCAAGCACCGCGACGAGGACCTGCGCAAGAACGATGACTACTATTGGATGACCGCCTCGCATTTTTCGCTCGACGAGAACGGAAAGGTGCGCCGCGGCGAGGAGCAGGTGATTAGCGAGAGCAACCGTCGCGGCACTACCTACGGCACATTTATCTCGCTCGCGCTGCCCGATGTCGACAACGACAGCGTCAAGATCACGTACAAGGACCGCTACAAGGTCTATACCAACCCGCGCGTGCTTGCCGTGCTGCAGGATGCGCCCTATGTTGAGGATCTGGAGCAGGCATACGGCTATCTGGTGTTGGGCGGCACGTCATACGGAGAGGAAAAGGGCACGGGGACATCCCAGGGCTATACCATTGGCGCCGAGTTGGGCGTTGCCGTCGAGGTGCAGACCGGTCCGCCCCTGGTCGCGATGAATGCTTCAGTCGATTTTGCCGCCGAGGGATGCTATGACTACCGGAGCGAGCGCACGGTCAGCGCAAGCGTAAGCTATGAGTCGCATGCCGGCGAGGGTGACAAGGCCGTGCTCTACACGATTCCGATGGTCTATTACGAGTATGAGATCGAAAATGAGGAAACTGGTGGCAAGGGCGTGATGGCGGCGCCCGTGTCGCTCGGCGCGCAGACCTCGGTCGTTAATGTCGAGGCCTATGACCGCATTGCCAAACAGCACAATATGACGCCGCTCAGCTACTTTTTGACCAACCGGTCGGGAGAACCCGGAACCTATCAAACGACGCTCAACGGCGAGACTCCCGTTGGGGATTCCTTTGGCCTGGGCAAGCCTGGCGTAACGCGCGCCTACACGCACGATGGGTTTAACGGCGCCGCCGCGCAGTCGGGGGCGAGCATTGAGCAGACCATCGAAGTCGAGGAGGGCAAGGAGCAGGAGCTCGAGCTCGGCTTGACGCTGAACGGCAGCGTTGTCATGGGCGCGAAGCTCGCAAAGCACGAGTTGTTTGGCGGCCTGTGCTTTGGTGCCAACGCCGGCTTTACTACGGGTAACTCCTCGAGTGAATCGACCGAATACGGCGGCACCGTCGACAACCTGCCCGAGGCCGCGCAGGGCAAGTACGGTTTTGTGTGGCGTCTGGGCGTCAACGCGGTGGATGTCGACAAGTTCGAGGCAGACTCGGGCGACAAGCTCGGCACCAAGGACACCGACCAGTTCTGGATCGTGGGCTATGACGTTAAGGACGTCGAGATGCCCGACGCGCCGGCCGTGACGGGCTTTACGGCAAACGCCGTCGATTCGACCAGCGTTACGTTTAGCTGGGACGATGTACTCGCAAACAAGAGTGGCTTTAGCTACGGCGTGGGCATGCTGCAGAGCAATGCGGCGGATGCGGTCGTCAATAGCTGGAAGATTGCCGACAACACGCAGACCTCGCTCAAGTGGGATGGGCTGCAGCCCAATACGGAGTATCGATTCGCCATCGCCGCCGTTAAGAATGGATCCACGACCGAAACAGGTATTCGCTCGGCAATCATCACGGTCAAGACCATGCCCGATGGCATGACGATGACCGTGAGCGGACCTGCGGCGGATGCTGCGGAGGGGTCGGATCTTGGATACGACTCTTCGGTTGAGCGCACGGCGGGAAGCCACCTGACGCTCTCGGCGATTGGCCATGTGAAGCAACTCGGTGCCGACGATAGCGAAACAGGGCTGGCACCGACCTATATGTGGTACCGCAAGGGCCGCGGCGAGACAGAGTTTAAGCTCGTGGGTGCCGATGGCAACCTCGCGGCTGGAACGGCCTCAAAGCTCGAGATTGACCTGACCGCAGACGATGACGGTGCGCAGTATTACTGCCACGTGGGATACAACGACGTGGGCCTCGACACCGGCACGACGCTCGTGAATATCGAGGCCGAGGAGACGGCGCCCACAACGGTGAACGCCACCCCGATCCGCACGCGCCGCCTGTTCTCACAGGCAAGTGCGGGCGCCAAGAAGTTCCTGGACCATACGCTGGTAAACACCGCCGGCCCAACCGATTCCGAAGGCTCAAAGGACCCCGAGACTCCTGAGACCCCGACGAACCCGGACAAGCCCAAGTCCGACAACGGAGCTAAGACCGACACCAAGGTCAAGACTACGACCACAGCGAAGAACCTCGCAAACACCGGCGACCAAACATTCGCCCTAGTCGCCACCGCAGCAGCAGCGGGAGCAACGCTCGTAGTGATAGCCCTCATCATGCTGATCAAGCGCCGCAAGACCCACTAGTAGCCAGTCGAACATATCGACAACCCAAAAACCCGGGTAGCCAAAAAACAGGCCACCCGGGTTTTCTGTTGAGTGGAGACTCCGCAAGCGGAAACTGCATCCCACAATTAGCGCCCGGAACGGGACACATTTTCCGTCAAGCCCTCATCCGGAAAATCCATCCCAGTTTGAGCGCCCAGACCGGGACGCACTTTCCCAATCGGGTCCCAAGCGGAAACTGCATCCCATTCCAGACAAGAATTCCGGGACACACTTTCCGCAAACAAAGAAGGCCACATAACGTGGCCTTCAACTTATATATGTTCGGCGATACACCCAAGACAAGCCACGCCCCAACATCAGGGCGTCTGTCCAGGCGGAGGCATATAAGGTTCATCGCGAGTTCCGCACGCAAAGAAGGCCACTTAATGTGGCCTTCGTCTTGCGCAGGACTGTCCGAGCAGGGAACCTTATATGCCTCCGCCTGGACAGACGTTTCAGTTGTGGCTCAGCAGCTAGCAGCTACTTAATCTTGGTCGTACCCGGCGCCAGGTTGGGGTCGGTCTCGTTGGCCTCGGTCTGGAAGTGCTCGGTGTACACGTTCTTGCCGTCGCGGAACATCTCGTAGTATTGCATCTTGGCGTAATCCTCGCGTGCCTTGGTGGCGGCTGCTGCGGCGGCGTCGTCACCGGTGACGTTGGAGGAGAGCGCCCAGCGCAGGCTGGAGTCCTCGTAGCCCACGGAGTTGATAGCGGGCAGCGACTCGCGCAGCGTCATGTGCGCTTTCTGGTAGTCAGTCAGCGGGGCGCCAATCAGCTGCATGAGCTGCGTGGACAGGTAGTTGGTGGACAGGTCGTCGACCTCACTCGTCTGGTCGCAGCCGGCAACGTCGTAGTTGGCCCAGATGATGTAGTCGGTCTGCCACAGACGTTCCTGGTGCGTGGCATCGTCCTCGCCGGTAAACCACTTATCGTTGAACTTGGACGGGAAGAACGGCTGGTGGTCGCCCCAGAACACCACGACCACCTTGCGATCGAGTTTGCTCAGGGCGTTGAGGAAGTAGCGAAGCGCCTGGTCGGACTGCTCGATGCACGAGACGTACTCGTCGACATCGGACAGTGTGCCGTCCTCAACGGTCTTGGCGTCCAGGTCGGTTGTGTCGATGTTGAGATGCATCTGCTTGTCGACCGGCAGCAGGCCCGTGTCGTAGCCCGAGTGGTTCTGCATGGTCACGTCGAAGATAAACTGCGGATCGGCGTTCTGGTCGAGCAACTCGAGAATCTTGTCGTAGGTAGCCTGGTCGGTCACCATGCCGCGCAGGGTGTCGGCTCCCTGGAAATCGTTGATGGACAGGAACTGGTCAAAGCCAAAGTCCTTGTAGACGTTCTCGCGGTTCCAGTTGGTTGCGTGGTTGGGGTGCATGGCCGTGGTGGAATATCCGAGCGACTTGAACTGCTCTGCCAGGTTCCCGGTCGTTTCCATGTTGTAGATGGTGTAGGGGTACACGCCCGAGCCCAGGTTGGCCATGGAGTTGCCGGTCATAAACTCAAACTCGGTATTGGCGGTGCCGCCGCCGTAGGCGCTGACGTAGAGCTTGCCGCGGCTGAGGCAGTTGGACAGGCTCTTAAAGTATTGCGGACCCTCGTAGCCGGCGCGCATGTTCTGGTAGATCGACAGATCCGAGAACGTCTCGTTCATGATGGCGATGACCGTGGGCTTCTCGCTGTCGAATTGGTCCTTGGCGGCGGTGCGCTCGTCACTCTTGGCGGCGTCGGACTTGTCGTAGGCCTTGGCGTACTTTTTGAGCGTGGCCTTGGCATCGTCGACGGAGTAGTCGGCGGGTTTGGGCGGCTTAATGGACTGCGCTGCACTAATAAAGGCGGGCAGGTAGCCCTCGCGCCAGTAGCTCTCGAGCGGGCGCCAGGTGTAGACGGTGATGCCGAGAGTGTTGTAGTAGTCGATGAGGGTGACGTGCGCGGTCACGCCGCCCAGGCACAGCACGGCGACGAGCAGGTTGGTGAGCAGCATGCGCTTGGCATTGACAGCGCCCTTCTGGCGATGCGGCGCCACGATGCCAGCGTACTCGCACAGCAGCATGGCGATGGCGGTAAAGCCCATGGACAGCACGCAGAACAGCGAGATCGAGAAGGTGTAGCCGTTGCCGGCGACCGCGGCGGCGGTGGAGATGGCCGAAAGGTCGCCCGGCTGGATGGGCATGGATTTAAACGTGATGACGAAGAACTCGGCAATGCCCAGGACAAAGAGGGCAAAGGCCAGGGCCGCGGGAGCTGCACCATGGCGCTGGAACAGGAAGAACAGACCGGT
The DNA here is from genome assembly GCA_905197585.1 of uncultured Collinsella sp. Lineage (GTDB taxonomy): Bacteria > Actinomycetota > Coriobacteriia > Coriobacteriales > Coriobacteriaceae > Collinsella. Next base: position 13,548 of record CAJJZO010000005.1, on the reverse strand, counting down.
CATGAGCGCGGTGATGATGGCCCACTCGAGCAGGATGCACAGGGGGTAGACCCAGGTAAAGTCGTGGTTGGACGAGACCTCCATGCCCAGCAGCGCAAAGACGCCGGCGAGCAGCAGGCACAGGACGGCGGCGACGAGTGGTTTGCCCACAAAGGCGCCGCGCAGGCGGGCGAGCTTGCCGGTGGGGGCGGGGGCGTCGGGCTCGGCGAATGCAAAGACGCGCGGAGCGATGCGGTCGCGGGCGATGCTGGCCCAGGCGCAACCGGTGAGAATGGCATTGGTCAGGATGAGCATCACAAAGGCGAGCGGCTCGTTTTGGGCGACGAGGCCCACGGCGCCCCAAATGGTCAAAAAGACCTGGAACAGACCGAAGGCGACGCTCCAGGCGATGGCGCTCTTGGCAATGGTGCCCGACTGCGCCTTGACGGTCTTGGTCTCACGTAACACAAAGTGGACGGTCGCCGCAAGACCGACGAGCGAGATAGCGGCTGCGAACATGCTCAGACTCCTCACAAACTTAAAACCTACGAAAGCGGGGGTTTACCCGATTGTTACCAAGATATGCGCTGCAATTGGTGACTGCGCACAACAACCAGCCATATTAACGCGCACGTGTGGCGGTGTGGCGCAATGTAGTGGCGACCTGCGCGATAATGGACGGGAATTACACGGAAACGTAAAGGCTTCTTAAAGAAATGGCGAGGGTAGGGCGATGAACGAGCAGGTTTGCAAGGCGGACATGGGCGGCGACGGAACTGCGGTCGTGGATACGTGCGGCTATCCGGTCGAGACTACGGGCAACACGGTGCTGGACATCTTGGAGCATCGCTCGTCTACGCGTGCCTTCGCGCGTGATGATGACGACCGTCCCGTGGCGGTGACCGACGAGCAGCGCGCAGCGATTCTGCATGCGGCGAGCCGCGCGCCGTCGGCGGGCGCCATGATGATGTATTCCATCGTGAGCATCCGCGAGCAGGCCACGCTCGACCGCCTGGCCGATCTGTGCGACCACCAGCCCATGATCGCCAAGGCGCCCTGGGCACTGATATTTGTGGTCGATTATGCCAAGTGGATCGATCTGTTTGAGCATGTGGGCTGCTTTGAGCCCGAGTTTGTCGAGCGCACGGGCAAGTCGCCCCGTCGTGCGCCGGGTCTGGGCGACTTTGCCATCGCGGCACAGGACGCCGTGATCGCCGCCCAAAACGCCGTGGTTGCCGCCGAGGCCCTGGGGCTGGGAAGCTGCTACATCGGCGACATCGTCGAGAATGCGGAGGAAGTTGCCGCGCTGCTGGACTTGCCGCCCTATACCATGCCGCTATCGATGCTCATCATCGGCACGCCCCGTAAGGAGCGTCCGGCAATCGCGCACCCCGTGGTGAACCTGGTGCACGAGGAGCGCTATCGCCGCGCCGATACCGCGACCATGGATGCACAGGTGGCCGAGATGGATGCGATGTTTCGCCCGCATGCCCGCAAGGTGGGGGAGCGCGTCGTGGACATCTATACCCGCAAGCACACCAGTCCCTTTATGGCCGAGATGAGCCGCTCCATGGAGTGGTGGTTCAAAAACTGGCTCGGAAAATGACGAATGTGACAAGGGGATAGTCCCTTTGTCACATTTCATATCGCCGCGGTAGCCTAAAGACTGTATAAATCTTTATCTAGCTGGGAAAACAGTGCATTAAACCATGGGCCGATTACCTATAATTCCTTCGAACATTAAAGTTGGGAGGAAACCGGCTTATGGAACAAAAGGCTAAGGAGGCAGCCTCGCACGCTGCGATTCCTGTGAGCATCTCGGCGATGCTCGTCACGCTGGGCGTGGTGTACGGCGATATCGGCACCAGCCCCATGTATGTAACCAAGGCACTCGTTGCCGGCAACGGCGGCATCGGAAGCGTCACGGAGGAGTTCGTGCTCGGCGCGCTCTCCCTTGTCGTGTGGACGGTCACGCTGCTGACGACCGTCAAGTACGTGCTCATCTCGCTGCGCGCCGACAACCACGGCGAGGGTGGCATCTTTGCTCTGTACAGCTTGGTTAAGCGCTGCGGCAAATGGCTCATCATCCCCGCCATGCTGGGCGGCGCGGCACTGCTCGCCGATGGCATCCTCACGCCCGCCGTTACCGTGACTACGGCTATCGAGGGCCTGCGCACCATTCCGGCAGTCCATGCTGTGTTGGGCGACGATCAGGGCCGCGTCGTGGCCATCACACTTGCCATTATCATTGTGCTCTTCTTGGTGCAGCGCATCGGCACGGCCAAGATCGGCCGCGCCTTTGGCCCCATCATGACGCTGTGGTTTCTGTTCCTGGGCGGTACGGGTCTGTTCTTTGTCTTCCAGCACCCCGCGGTGCTGCTGTGCCTCAACCCGCTGCGCGGCATCGGCTTTCTGCTGAGCCCCAACAACCATGCGGGCATCATGATTCTGGGCAGCTGCTTCCTTGCCACCACCGGTGCCGAGGCGCTCTATTCCGACATGGGCCACGTGGGCCGCGGCAACATCTACGCAACCTGGCCGTTCGTTAAGTGCTGCTTGCTGCTGTCCTATATGGGCCAGGGCGCTTGGCTTATGAACAACGCTGCCAACCCCGAGCTCATGGGTATTGCCGACCTCAACCCCTTCTACCAGATGCTCACCCCGGGCCTGCGTCCCTTTGCCGTCGGCCTTTCCACCGTCGCGGCCATCATTGCCTCGCAGGCGCTCATCACCGGCGCATTCTCGCTGGTGTCCGAGGCCAGCCGCCTGGACCTCATGCCGCACATGCAGGTCTTCTATCCTGCCGAGACCAAGGGCCAGCTCTATATTCCCATGGTCAACAACGTCATGCTTGTGGGCTGCGTCATCGTAGTGCTGCTGTTCCAGAGCTCGGCGCACATGGAGGCCGCCTACGGCTTGGCGATTACCCTGACCATGATGTGCACGACGCTGCTGCTCTTCTTCTACTTGCATGTTGATCGCGGCCTTAAGGTCGCCCCGTATATCTTCGTTGCGTTCTTCCTCATGCTCGAGGGCTTCTTCTTTGTGAGCTCGCTTACCAAGTTCTTCCACGGTGGCTATTTCACCATTCTGATGGCCATGCTCATCATGGGCATCATGGTGTGCTGGTACAACGGCACGGCGGTCGAGCAGCGCCAGTTTACGCTGCTGCCGCTGCGCAGCTACCTGCCACAGCTCAAGCGCCTGCGCGACGACGACCGTTACGAGCGCCTGAGCGACAACATCGTGTATCTGACCAAGGACACCCATACTGACTACATCGACCGCGACATCGTCTACTCGATTCTGGACAAGCATCCCAAGCGCGCCCGCGCCTGGTGGTTCGTGAACGTCGAGACCATGGACGAACCGCACACCTTTGCCTATTCGGTCGAGACGTTCGGCACCGACTACGTGTTCCGCGTGCATCTGTACCTGGGCTACAAGATCAACCAGCGCGTCAATGCCTACCTGCGTCAGGTTGTTCAGGACCTGGCTGCCACCGGCGAGCTGCCGCCGCAGACGCATGACTACTCGGTCTACAAGGATCCGGGTAACATCGGTACGTTCAAGTTCGTCCTGATCCGTAAGCTTCTGGCGCCCGAAAGCGATGTGGAGCCCAGCGAGCGTACGGCCATCACGCTCAAGTACATCATCCGCCGTGCCGCCGGCACGCCTGCACGCTGGTACGGTCTGGAGAACTCCAACGTGAGCTTTGAGTACGTGCCGCTGTTCACCAAGTTCAAGGCCGTGAATAAGATGCAGCGCCTGGCTCCCAACGAGCGGCCGTAGGCGCCGACAGGCTGCATGGAGTTGGTTTTCGATGGACAAGATTGAGGCTGGGGAGGCAAACATGGATACAAAGGCGCTCGATGGCCGCGAGGCGGTGGTCGAAATGGTGCGTGAGGCGCGCGTCGACGCCGCCGAAGATCGGTTCTTTACGAATCGCGCCAACATGGACATGGCCGACCGCGTGATCTCGATCGTGGCACTGGTATTTGGAGCGGTGTGCGTGTGCGCACTGCTCGCGCACGTGCTGTTTGTCTAACGACCGCAGGTTGCAAAGGCTATACACTTGGAACCACCACAAGGGAAAACCACCACAAAGGTGCCTGTCCCCTTTGTGGTGGTTTTTGTTTTTGAGAGAGGGGCGGGGCGCTGATGGACGTCCGTGCGGACGGCGATATTGCCGATAACTTTTGGTGGCGGCGCACAACGCTGACGCGCCGCACTCCTCTGTATGACGCCTGCGTATCGGCGGGGCTGCTGGTCGCAGCGACGATTGTGGGCGCGCTGCTCGACCATCCGGGTCTCGCGCCGAGCATCATGATCGTTTATGTGCTTGCCGTTCAGCTGTGCGCGTTCTTTACCTGGAGTCGCCTGTATTGCTTGCTGAGCTCGGCTGCCGCCGTGGCGCTCTACAACTTCTTGTTTGTCGACCCGCGCTACTCGCTGTCGCTTATCGACCGCGTCTATCCCGGCATGTTCTTCATCATGTTTGTGGTCTCGCTTGTGTCGAGCTCGATTGCGTTGGCCCTGCGCCGCGCCTTGGCACAGGCTGCCGCCAGCGACCGTCGCACACACATGGTGCTCGAGACCAACCGCATGCTGCAGCGGTGCGCCGATCAGCAGCAGATTGTCCATGCCATGGCAACGCAGCTGGCGCGTCTTTCGGGCTGTCCGGTCGTGTGGTACGGCGCCGACGCCGAGGGCGATGACCTGCTGCCGCGTGTGACATACACGGCCGTGGGCGATGCCGCGCCGGTGCACGAACTGGCGCCGCAGATGCCGCCGCGGCTCTCGGCGTCCGCCTATGTGGGAACGCCGCTCGATGCCACCTATGGCGGCTCGGCGTTTTATGGCATCTACCTGACGGTTCGCACAGGTGACGGTTTCGTGCGCTCGGGCGACCCCGCCTCGGTGGTGGGCGTGCTGGCTATCGTTGCCGAGCCCGACGTGCTGACGCACGAGGAGCGGACACTTGCCGATGCCATCGTGAGCGAAGGCGAGCTGGCGCTCGATCGCGCCCGCGCCATGGAGGCCCGCGAGGAGGCGGCGGTGCTCGCCAAAAACGAACAGCTGCGCGCCAACCTGCTGCGCTCCATCTCGCACGACCTGCGCACGCCGCTCACCAGTATTTCGGGCAATGCCGATGTGCTGCTCGACCAGGGCTCGACCGGCACCGCCGTGCTCGATAGCCAGACGCGCCGCGGCATGCTTCTGTCCATTCGCTCGGATGCGCAATGGCTCAACGCCACCGTCGAGAACCTGCTCGCCATTACCAAGCTCGAGGGCGGCGGCATGCGCCTATCGACCACGCTCGAGCTCATGGACGATATCGTCGAGGAGGCGCTGCGCCACGTAAGTCCGGCCGTGCGCGAGCACGACCTTAGGGTGGTGGCGTGCGATGAGCCGGCGCTCGTCAATGTCGATGCGCGCCTGATGGTGCAGCTGGTGGTCAATCTGGTGAACAACGCCATCACCTATACGCCCGCAGGCTCGCATATCGTGATTTCGATTGGCGTTGACGATGGGCACGTGACGTGCTCGGTGGCCGATGACGGCCCGGGCATTGCGCCCGAGGACCGCGAGCGGATCTTTGAGTCGTTCTATACCGCCAACCATGGTCTGGCCGACAGCCACCGCAGCGTGGGCCTGGGTCTTTCACTCTGCCGTTCCATTGCGTTGGCGCATGGCGGTAGCATAGAGGTTGCCGCGGCGGACCCGCACGGCTCGGTCTTTACGATTGAGCTTCCCGTCGCCGATGTTTCGTTTGATAAGGAGTAGCGCCGTGCCGAACTCTGCCGTAAAACCGCTCATCTTGGTCGTTGAGGACGACCCCGCCGTTCGCAACTTAATCGTTGCCGCGCTCGAGGCGCACGGCTTGCGCCATATGGCCGTGGAGACCGCCCATGCCGCCATCGCCGCCGCCTCATCGCAGACGCCGAGCATCGTGCTTCTCGATTTGGGCCTGCCCGATATGGACGGCGTCAAGGTGGTGGAGTCGGTGCGCGCATGGTCGGGCATGCCGATCATCGTGGTCTCGGCGCGCAGCGAGGATGCGGACAAGATCCGCGCGCTCGATGCCGGCGCCGACGACTATCTGACCAAGCCGTTTTCGGTCGAGGAGCTGCTCGCGCGCATTCGCACGACGCTTAGGCGTCTTTCGTATGCGCAAACGGGTGGCGTTGCCTCCGAGGGCTCGTTCGATACCGGTGAGCTGCATATCGATTTTGATGCCGGCATCGCCACGATGGATGGCGAGGAGCTGCATCTGACGCCGATCGAGTACAAGCTCCTGTGCCTGCTGGCGCATAACGCCGACAAGGTGCTGACGCACCAGTTTATCCTGCACGAGATTTGGGGCACGGCAACCAAGAGTGACCTGGCGAGCCTGCGTGTCTTTATGGGCACGCTGCGCAAGAAGATTGAGTCCGACCCCGCGCATCCGCGCTATATCCAGACGCATGTGGGTATCGGTTACCGATTGGTCACCCAAGGCTAGATCGCCAACCACCATCCCAATATGAGTTGCGGTGAAATACGGTCTAAATTTGCCTAATTCCAGGCAAAACAGTCCGTATACCACCGCAACTTTGTTATTTGCCCTTGGGCTTGCTGGCGTAGAACTTCTTCTTTTTGGGCTTGCCTGCGCAGGCGGGCTTGCCGTCGCCGCGCGGCCCTCGGTCGCCGGCCTGCGCGTGCGCGGGCGCTGCTGCACGAGGCTTGCGCGCCTCGGGGTTGCGCAGCTCCTCGGTTCGCTCGGCAATCTCCTCGGCGCTAAAACCGACCTCGGCCATGGCGTCCTCGATGGGCAGGCGGCGCACGATATAGCAATGGTGCACCTTCTGGTTGCGCGCGAAATCCTCGGGGATGGTCTGCGCCGTAATGTCCTCCAGCACGACGCCCGCGCGTGCGAGCTTGCGCGTCTCGGGGCGAAAGCCGCGCAGGTTGCAGCTAAAGATGGCATGTCCGCCCTGTGCGAGCAGGCGCGATACGCCGGCCAAAAGCTCAACATGGTCGCGCTGGACATCCCAGGTGCGGCGGCCCATCTTGGACGAGTTCGAAAACGTGGGCGGGTCGACAAAGATCAGGTCCCAGCGGTTGCGCGTCTGGCGCTGGTCACGAATCCAGGCGAGCACGTCATCGCGCACAAAGTGATGCTGCGGGCCAACAAAGCCGTTCTGGCGCATGTTGCGCTCGGCCCAGTCCAGGTAGGTGTTGGAAAGGTCGACCGTCACGGTCTCCTCGACGCCGCCGTCTGCCGCATAGCAGGTGGCGGTGCCGGTGTAGGCGAACAGGTTGAGGAAGCGGCGTGCCTGTTTGGCGTGCTCGCGCACCAGGTTGCGGGTGACGCGGTGGTCCAGGAAGATGCCCACATCCAGATAGTCGTCAAAGTTGACGGCAAAGGTAAGGCCGCCCTCTTCGATGAGCGGCAGGCGACGGCGCGCGATGTTGGCACGCTCGCCCGATCCGCCCTTGCCGGCACCCTGCTTGCCGTACTGCGAGCCGCCGCGCGAACGCATGCGGGCCTTGGCGTGCACATGCTCGGCGGGAACATCTAGGATGCGCGGCGCGATGGCCAAGATGTCGAGCATGCGGGCCTGGGCCAGCGTGGGATCGATGGTCTTGGGCGCGGCGTATTCGGCGATGACGAGCCAGCGGCCCGGCGTCTGCGGGCAGCCTTCGTACAGGTCAATGGCGGCGGAGTAGTCGGGCAGGTCGGCATCGTAGACGCGGTAGCAGCTCACGCCCTCGCGCTTTGCCCACTTGCGACGCAGGCGGGCGTTCTTGCGCAGGCGGTTGGCGAACTGCTCGGACTCGGGGATGAGCACGGGCAGCGGCTTGCCGTCGCCCAGGTCGAGCGTGGCGGCAGGTTCGGGCATGGGAGTGTCGGCGGCTTCGTCTTGAGCGTCTGCGGTCTGCTGTTCGGCATCTGCGCTGGTCGCAGCTTCGAATGCCGCGGCGGCGTGGTCGAGCGAGGGCCAGACCTCAATAGCCGCCTCCTCGTTATTGGGCATGACGGCGATGGAGCGCGCAGGCTCGGCATGGAGCGCGCGGGCCATAAGGCCATCGCGGGCGAGCGTGGCGACCGGTGCCGAAGCGAGTTCGGGCGCGCGGCGCAGCTCGCCGACCAGCGTCATGGCGTCGTGCATGAGCGAAAGCGGGGTCTCGGTGGTGTCTGCGACTACGGCGGCGCCGGCGACAGCGCCTGCATGGTCCAGCACGGTGGCTGGTTTGGCAGCGCAGAAGTCGACGAAACGCTTGTAGCCGGCGCACTTGATCATACGCTCGGCAGTCTTGCGGGCGGCGGGGTCGATGTCTACGGCCACGATGCGCGCCTGGCGCTCGCGCGCCGTCGCCTCGCGCTCGCGCGCCTCGGCAAGCAGTTGTTCCCATAGGTCGGCATCATGCAGCTGCCAGCCCTCAAAACCCCAGTGCTCGCGTGCAAAACCCGGGGCGCGGTCGGTCAGAATGTTCACGGCCTCCAACAGCAGACCGCCGCCGGCGCACGAGGCGTCGATCAGCGTGGGCAGCGCTTCGTTTTCGTAATCGTCGGCCGTTAGCTCGCGCTCGCACAGTGCGGTCCAGCCGACCTGCGCCAGCACCAGGGCGGCGTAGTCGGGGCGCAGCACGTGCGCGCCCTCGCCGGCGCGGGTCGCTGCGGGCGGCAGGCGCTTGAACAGCGGGTCTCCCGAAAGGTCTAGGCTGATGCTCGCGCGGCGCTGGCGCAGCGAAAGCAGCAGGTGAACATCGGGGTCGGCGGCGTCGACATCGGCGCGACGGCCCGTGGTCTCGGCCAGACGGTCGCACAGCGCGTCCTTGGCGCGCAGGGCCGAGAAGCGCGTGTTGCGCAGCTGCTCGGTGACGCCGCGGGCGGTGATGGCGATGGTGGCGCCGGGGCGGATGATGGTCTCCCAGGCGATGTCGTAAACGCCATCGTACAACTCGTCGGCATCCTGCGCCTCAAAGCGCCCGAGTACCACGAACACGCGGCTCGCCAGGCGCGACCGCAGACAGGCGCGGTAGCCTTCTTCGAGCTCGCCCTCAAACGTGGCGCGGCCCTTCAGCCGGCGAACATGCGAAAGCCCGAGGCGTTTAAGCTCATCGGCGAGTGCGGACTCAAAGCCCTCGGGGCAGCTTGCGTAAAATTCCATGGGTGACCTCTCTGGTTGCGTCGCTCCATTATATGATGGATGCTTCGTTTGCCCTTATCCTCGAAAGGAACCCATATGATTGATGCGTGCCCCGAATCCGCTGTGCTCTTTTTTGACGTGGACGGCACGCTGGCGTCGTTCGATCCCGACGATATGACCGATAAGGACTTCAATGCAGTCCATCCGTCGAAGTCCGTTATCGATGCATTTGGTCGCCTGCGCAATGCGGGTCACCGGGCATTTATCTGCACGGGTCGCCCCTTGTGGCTGATTGCCGATGGCCTGCGCGCGCTGAACCCGGCGGGTATCGTTGCCATGGCGGGGGCGACGCTCGAGGTCGAGGGCCGCGTGGTGCATGAGGACTGCTTTGACGAAGACATTGTTGAGGAGCTTGCGCATCGCGTTGTGGATGCCGGCATCGAGGTTTTTTTCGAGTCCAATGCTGCGACCTTTGCGCTGGAGCCTGTGGGCGTTGAGCGCTCGTCTTTAATCGGTACCTCTGTGGTGCACAGCGCCGAGGAGATGCGCATCGACGGCAGCTTGCGCGTGGGCAAGGTATGCCTCAATGTGCCCAGTTTGGCTCGTGTAGCCAACGATGACGGCTTTATCAATCGCAACTTTGAGCTGTGCAACACCGGTGGTCAGAACCGCGAGCTGAGTCCCAAGGGTATTGACAAGGGCGTGGGCGTGGCGCGAGCGCTGGCGTATCTGGGCCGCGAGGGAAATGCGCGCACTTTTGGCTTTGGCGATTCGGGCAACGACCTGGGCATGCTCGCTGCGGTCGAGACGGCTGTCGCCATGGGCAACGCCATGCCCGAGGTCAAGGCGGGCGCCGACTACGTGACCGACGATGTCGCACACGACGGCACCGTCACAGCGATGCAGCATTTCGGCCTCATCTAATGAATCCCGCGTTCTGACGTTTGCTCAAACTGCGACTCTTTGCTTTTGCATGCTCAATCGATTTATCAATCCAAACACTGAGGTGTTTATACCGTTCGCCGAGAAGATAAAAAACCGCAGTTCACGCCTTGATAAACGTAGGTAAAGTGTTTAGCAGTGCAACGCCCATGTGCAAGCGAAAGGAATCAGGCAGATGGCAATCAAGGTGTTCGCTGACGGTGCAAACCTCGAGGGCATGCTCGACATGTACGAGAACGGCAACGTTCAGGGTTTCACGACCAACCCGTCCCTTATGAAGAAGGGCGGCGTGACGGATTACCGCGCGTTTGCCAAGGAGGTCCTGACCCACATCACCGACGTTTCCGTCTCGTTTGAGGTCTTTGCCGACGACGTCGAGACCATGGAGGTTGAGGCTCGCGAGATCGCTACCTGGGCCGAGAACGTCTACGTCAAGATCCCGTGCGTGACCACCAAGGGCGAGTCCACCGCCGAGCTGGTCCACAAGCTTTCGGCCGACGGCATCAAGGTCAACGTCACCACTATCTTTACGCCTAAGCAGGTCGATGAGATGGTCGAGGCCGTTGACGCCGAGACACCGTCCATTATCTCGCTCTTTGCCGGCCGTATCGCCGATACCGGCGTCGATCCCATTCCGTTTATGACGGAGTCAGTCAAGAAGGCCGCCGCCAAGCCCAACTGTGAGGTCTTGTGGGCGTCCACGCGCGAGCTCATCAACATTTACCAGGCGGAAGGATGCGGTTGCCAGATCATCACGGTGCCCAACAGCATTCTGGCCAAGCGTAAGAACATCGGCCGCGACCCGTACGAGGTCTCGCTCGACACCGTGCGCGGTTTTGCCAAGGATATCGCCGCTTTGGGCTTTCATATCCTGCCGTAAGCAAGGGTACCCCCTGCAGCGACGTGCAAAATCGCGAGTTTTCAGCATGGTAAAGACTTTTACCAGCTGGTTGAAGCACGGAACGGCCCCCGTTTTGGCTCTAGAACCGCCAAAACGGGGGCCGTTTTTGCTTTTATGGCCCTATGAGGCGCCGCGGGGCTATCGAGAGATGCTGAAAACTCGCGATTTTGCACGCCGCGAAGAGGGGGACGTCAGCTTTGGCGGCTATTTGCCCTGCACCATGGTGAGCGAGATCTTCTTTCGGTCGCGATCGACCTTCTCGACCCACACCTTGACCGTATCGCCGACGCGCACCACGTCGCTCGGGTGCTTGACAAAGCGGTTGGCCAGCTTGGAGATGTGCACGAGGCCGTCCTGGTGCACGCCCACGTCGACGAAGGCGCCAAAGTCCACAACGTTGCGCACCGTGCCCTTGAGCTCCATGCCGGGTTCCAGGTCGTCGATGGAAAGCGCTGAGCGGCTAAAGACCACCTCGGGCGCGTCGTCGCGCGGGTCGCGACCGGGCTTCTTGAGCTCGTTGACAATGTCGATGAGCGTGAGGGTGCCGCAGTCCAGGTCGCTTGCCAGCGCCGAGATGCTGCCCAGACGGCGCTCGATGTCGGGCACGCCGCCGCGGCTGAGCTCGCTGGCTTTAACGCCTGCGCGCTCCAGGACGGTTGTGGCCACCTCGTAGCTCTCAGGGTGGACGCTTGTCGCGTCGAGCGGGTTCTTACCGCCGCTAATGCGCAGGAAACCCGCGGCGTTGAGATATGCCTTGGGCCCCAACTTGGGGACCTTCTTGAGCTGGCGGCGATCGGTAAAGGCGCCGTTTTCCTCGCGGTAGGCCACGATATTCTTGGCCACGCTCGGCGTGATACCCGACACGTAGCCCAGCAGGCTCGCACTCGCGGTGTTGACGTCGACGCCCACGCGGTTGACGACGTCCTCCACCACGTGGCCCAGGGTGCGTGAAAGCTCGGCCTGGTCAAGGTCGTGCTGGTACTGGCCAACGCCGATGGACTGGGGCGGAATCTTGACGAGCTCTGCCAGCGGGTCTTGCAGGCGACGGCCCAGGCTCATGGCGCCACGCACGGTGACGTCCAGGTCGGGGTATTCCTGGCTGGCGAGCTCGGAGGCGGAGTACACCGACGCGCCGGCCTCGTTGACGATGGTGTATCGCAGCCCAGGCGCCTGCTCGGCAATGAACTCCGAGACGACTTCCTCGGTCTCGCGGCTGGCGGTGCCGTTGCCGATGACGATGGTGTTGACGCCGTCTTTTTTGACGAGGCGGGCGAGCTCGCGCTTGGTGCCGGCGACGTCGTGGCGCGGCTTGGTGGGGTAGACCACGCCGTGGTCGAGCAGCTTGCCGGTTTCGTCCATGACAGCGACCTTGCAGCCGGTGCGGTAGCCCGGGTCGAGCGCGAGCACGCGGGCGCCGCGGACGGGGCGCGCCGAGAGCAGACCCTCAAGGTTCTTGGCAAAGACGTTGATGGCCTCGGTCTGGGCACGGACGGTGAGCTTGGCGCGGGCCTCGCGCTCAAGCGAAGGCGCCATCAGGCGCTTGTAGCCGTCGGCGATGGCGGCGTCGAAGACGGGCGCGAAGACGCCCTGGCGGCGGGGCCAGCGGTTGCCGAGGCGCGCCGTGGCGGCGGCGCCGTCGACGTTCACGCGCACGCGGAGCTTGCCCTCGCGCTCGCCGCGGTCGATAGCCAGCACGCGGTGGTTGGGGATGCGGCGCAGCGGCTCGTCATAGCTGTAGTAAGGCTCGTAGGGAGTCTTCTCGGCGGGGTCGGTTGCCTCGACGACGATATCGGCAGTGTTTTGCGTAAAGGCGCGCAGGTCGGCGACGTTCTCGGGGTCTTCGGCCACCGTCTCGGCCACGATGTCGGCCGCACCCGCGAGCGCCTTCTCGGGCGTGTCGAAGCCGGCTTCCTCGTTGACGTATGCCGCGGCGGCGTCGAGCGCGCTGCCCTTGGCGGATGCCTGCATGATGATCATGTTAGCAAGCGGCTCCAGGCCGGCTTCGCGGGCCTTCTGCGCGCGGGTCATGCGCTTTTTTCGGTAGGGCTTGTAGAGGTCCTCGACACGCTGGAGCTGCGTGGCCTCGCGAATCTGCTGCTCGAGCTCGGGCGTGAGTCTGCCCTGGGCGTCGATGAGCAGGATGACGTCCTCCTTGCGCTGCTCAAGATTGCGCAGGTAAGACAGGCGCTCGTCGAGTGCGCGCAGGGCAACGTCGTCCATGCCGCCCGTTGCTTCCTTGCGGTAGCGCGAGATAAAGGGGATGGTGTTGCCCTCGTCGATGAGCTTGACGGCTGCCTCGATGTTGTCAGCCTTAAGGTTGAGCTCGCGGGCGAGCTGGGCGATAAGATCCATGGGACTCCTTGCGTTTGAGGTGCGTTTGCAGCACAGGGCTACCAAGGATACCACCCGTCCTAAAAGACTGTTTTGGGGCCGCGCCACGAAAATGACCTATCTACTACGTTTGAACCGTATGGGTCGACCATGTCTGGTTTTACCGAAAATCGGCAAGCCGTCTACCTGCACTGATAATTGTTCTCGGGGGAAGCGGGCACTGCGGGGCGCGGCAACGGCGCGCGATTTCCGCGTCGC
>CAJJZO010000004.1 GCA_905197585.1 uncultured Collinsella sp. | reverse complement strand
CGGGGTCGGCGAAAGCGCGTTAGCGCATTCGGCGAGATGCGTTTGCGAAAGTGGTCAATTTTAGATTAGCGCTAACACAGTAGAACAGCCTCGTCTCGCCCGGCCCCTCGCCGACGAGGTCCGCGATCGCCCGCTCGTCGGAGAACTCGGCGCCGTTGTCGGTGAGCACGGCGCGGAAGACCCTGCCCATGCCGTCGGCGCCGAGGACCTCCCTGATATCGCCCAGGGCGGCCGCGACGCGCCCGGCGGTCTTCTCCGCCAGCGGCAGCGCGAGCTGCAGCCTGCTGGGGCGGTGCAGCAGCGTGAGCAGGCAGGCGGAGTCCTCCCGGGCGCCCTCGACGGTGTCCATCTCCCAGGCCGCGGCGCACGCGTCCTCCCCGAGGGCGAGGAACGCGGCGTACGACCTGCGGGCGGAGTGGCGGGTCGCCGCCCGGCCGGCGGCGCGCTTCCTCGGCCTGTAGCCGACCTTGCGCCTGAGCTCCATGTTGGTCATGCCGTCGTAGCCCGCCGAGACCCAGCGGTAGATGGTCGACGGCGACAGGTCCACGGGCCCGCCGTTGCGCGCCGCCATCTGCTCGGGCGACAGCCCCCGTCGCAGGCAGTCCCTGATGGCCTCCAGCCTGGCCGCCGCGGCGGGCTCGTCGGCGTCTATCCCGCGCCTGGACGAGACGAGGACCGAGTCGGCGCACAGCTGCGCGGCCCGGGCCTCGTAGAAGACGTGGGGGCGGCGCTTGCAGCCGATCGCGCGGTACCGGCCGCAGCCGTTGCAGCAGCGCGGCCACGCGGCCAGGCGCGGGCAGGCCGCCGACAGGTCGGCGGAGGCGTCCACGCGCTCGCCGCGCCTGGCCTTCGGCGCCGTCACGAACCTGTGCGACGCCACCTCGGCGCTCACCGTCGAGGGCGACCTGCCCAGCTCCCTCGCGATCTCCCTGCACGATGCCCTGCGCTCCAGCATCCTCTGGACCGTGTCCCTCTCGTGCCTCGTGAGCCTCCCGTAGGACCTCGGGACCGCCCTTGCGGAGCCCCTTTTCTTCTTTCCGGACATACCGTCCTCCGAGCGCCGGGGGCCGGCCGAGCCGGCCCTCAGGGTCTCGGGTTCCCACATTCATCCGCACAGGGGCGTTTTAATGTGGGAGGTGTTCGGATAAAGTCGATAATCAAGGCAACGGAAACAACCGAGCACCAAAACGTGCCGCATGCGCCACTTGGCACGTGCGGCACGTTAGAATAGATAAGACTATGCTCGTTTTGGCAGATAGGAGCGCAAGGATGGCGATCACGCCCGCAGAAATCGCGGAAACCCGCGGCATGGTTGAGGAGCAGAACCTCGACATCAGGACCATCACCATGGGTGTTTCGCTCATGGGTTGCGGCGACGAGAACCTCGACCGCATGTGCACGAAGATCTACGACCACGTGACGCACACGGCTGAGCACCTGGTCGAGACCGCCGAGAACCTCGAGCGCGAGTACGGTATCCCCATCGTCAACAAGCGCGTTTCCGTCACCCCGGTGGCGCAGATCGCCGCATGCTGCAAGGATGAGGACCTCACCCCCATCGCGCATGCCCTCGACCGCGCGGCCGAGACGCTCGGCATCGACTACCTGGGCGGCTTCTCCGCACTCGTCCAGAAGGGCATCGGCGACGCCGACCGCCGCGTCATCCAGTCCATCCCCCAGGCGCTCGCCACCACGAGCCGCGTCTGCTCCAGCGTCAACGTCGCCAGCCTGCGCGCCGGCATCAACATGGACGCCGTGCTCATGGCGGCTCAGACCATCATCGACGCCGCCAAGCTCACGGCCGACCAGGATTCCGTTGGCGCCTCCAAGTTTGTCTGCTTTGCCAACATGGTCGAGGACTCCCCGTTTATGGCGGGCGCCGTCCACGGCGGTGGCGAGGCCGACGCCGTCATCAACGTAGGCGTCTCGGGCCCCGGCGTTATGGCCGCAGCCCTGGAGACGCTGCCCGATTCCGCATCGATGATGGAAGTCGCCGAAAAGATTAAGCAGACCGCCTTTAAGATCACCCGCGCCGGCGAGCTCATGAGCCGCGAGGCCGCCCATCGTCTGGGTGTCGAGAAGGGCATTGTCGACCTGTCGCTGGCTCCCACGCCTGCCATCGGCGACTCCGTTGCCCGTATCCTCGAGATCATCGGCGTGGGCACCTGCGGTGGCCCGGGCACGACCTGTGCGCTCGCCATGCTCAACGATGCCGTCAAGAAGGGCGGCGTCATGGCCAGTTCCAGCGTCGGTGGCCTCTCGGGCGCCTTTATCCCCGTGTCCGAAGACGCCGGCATGATCGCCGCCGTCGAGGCCGGCGCGCTTTCGCTCGAGAAGCTCGAGGCCATGACCTGCGTGTGCTCCGTTGGCCTGGACATGATTGCCATCCCCGGCGACACCCCGGGCGAGACCATCGCCGGCATCATCGCCGACGAGATGGCCATCGGCGTCATCAACAATAAGACCACGGCCGTGCGCGTGATTCCCGCCATCGGCAAGGGCGTGGGCGACTGCGTCGAGTACGGCGGCCTGTTTGGCCGTGCGCCCATCATGCCGGTGAACCCCAACGCCGGCACCGTGCTTGCCCACCGTGGTGGACGCTTCCCGGCACCGCTGAACTCGCTCAAGAACTAGCTGAGGGGTACTGGCGAGGAGCCCCGGGGAGGCAAATATATAAGGTCGCCTGCTCGGACAGTCTTGACTCGCACGGAGAGCACATTAAGTGCTCTCCGGCTCGTGCGGTACTCGCGATCGACCTTATATATTTGCCTCCCCGGGGCTCCCGCACAATGGGACCTCAGTTGGGTTCTATCCCGTTTGCAGTTGCTTCGCTCCTGCACCACTTGGCTGGTAAGGCGGTTTGGCGTTGGATCGGTTCTTTTTCTGATATATGCTTGTTGCGGCTCTTCTTTTGGGGGAGTCGCTTTTTTGTTGCTAGGAGGTTGGCCCGTGGCTGATGGGGATGCTCGTTCTGAGTTGCTTTCCGCTGATTGGAATGGCGAATGGATGCGTCTGCAGGCCGCTCGGCATCGGGCTGATGATTCTTTTGAGTGGGATAAGCGGGCTCGGCATTTTCGTCCGCTGGAAACTGCCCCGTATGCTCGGGATTTTATAAAACTGTTGGCGCTTGAGCCTGGTGAGTCGGTGCTTGATATGGGATGTGGGGCTGGGTCGATTGCTATTCCGCTTGCTCAGGCTGGGCATCCCGTGATTGCTGCCGACTTCTCTCCTGCCATGTTGGGCACCCTTGATGCCGGCATTGAGTATTACGGGCTCGAGGATCTGATTACGCCGCTTGAGCTTGCTTGGGATGATGATTGGGATCTGGTTGGGCCGGTTGCCAAGACTGTAGATGTTGCCTTTGCGAGTCGCTCGGTTACTACGAACGACCTGAAGGGAGCACTTGCCAAGCTTGACCGTACGGCTCGTCGGCGTTGTGCTGTCACGATGGTCGCCAACTCCAGCCCGCGTTATGACCTGCACTTGATGAATGCCATCGGTGCCTCGGTTACCTGCAGCAATGGTTTTGTGTACGCCTTTAACATCCTCATTCAGATGGGTGCCCTGCCGCAGGTCACGTACTTTGAATCGCCTCGTCGCGATACCTTCGATAGCCTTGAGGCGGGAGTGGCGGACTTCTCCCGCATGCTCGAGCACGGTAACGAGGATAAGATTGACCGTCTACGCGACTACGTCGCTCAGCATATGATTGAGAATCCCCATGCCGGCGAGCCAGGGTCCAAGGGCGTACCGCAGGGGCGTTACATGCTCGACCACGTCCGCAAGGTCCGTTGGGCGTTTATTGCATGGGAGCCGGTCTCTTCGGGCCGTCCATAGACCGCTTTCGGCCGCCGTACACGTCCGCCTGTAACCCGCGCTGTTCTCCCGCTCGGCATCCGCATTCTTTGCGAACTGGGCAAACGCGCTCCACACCGCGCCGTTCCTGCGCTATCGTGGGACAGCTCACGTAGATTAAGGCCCCATTGCGGGGCGCCCCATACATAGAAAGCGAGAACCCATGGCACTGACAGGAGCCCAGGTCAAGCAGCTTCGCAGCATGGCCCATCACCTCAACCCCGCCATCATCATCGGCAAGTCCGATATCAACGAGGGCACCGTCGAGCAGACGGTCGCCTACCTGGAGAAGCACGAGCTCGTTAAGTGCTCCGTGCTCGATGGCTCCAGCCTTTCCGCCCGCGAGGCCGCCGAGGAGCTCGCCGAGCGTTGCCACGCCGAGATCGTCCAGGTCATCGGCCGCAAGTTCTCACTGTATCGCGAGTCCTCGCGCAAGGACATCGAGAAGATCAAGCTCGTCTAAGAGCCAATGATCCGGCGAGCCAACACATAGCACGATTACGGGTGCCCAAGTACTTCGGGCGGCCGTTTTTTATCGCTCGACCAGCACGCGATTGAGCCGCCCCTCCACCAAGCGCTCGTATAGACGCCGCGTCTCGGGCTCGGGCACGCCATTGACCTGCTCCCTCAGGTGGTGCATATGCCCGCTGTACAGCTCGACGATATCGCGCCGTCGCCCCGCCGCACTGTAGACGCGCATGGCGCAGCGCACCATATCCTCACGCGCCGTTTCCTGCCGAAGCCCCGACTCCGCCAGCCAAATCGCCGACTGCAGATCGTTTTCTTCTAGAGCGGCATTTGCTCCCTTAATCATGCAATCGATGTACTTTGACTGCATAATGCGTCGCATACGCAAAAAGTAGGTGGGATTACAGCCATTGGGAACATACAGCGGTCCGGCATAAAGCTGCTCAATCTTAAGGCACAGCTCAACTAAATGGGGCCCGCGCGCACCCGTGCGATTTCCCAAAACCTCGCGGCTTATCTGGTCAAACAGCCGTACATCGGTCTTGACGTAGTCGCCGTTGAGCCCAATGCATTCATTTTGGATGAGCACGCATGACTTGCCATCCGGCGTCGGCCCCAAAGCCGACCGCAAGCGCGATATCGTCGAGTACAGGTTGTTGCGGGCGCTATTAAACTCGGCATGGGGCCACAGCTCCATGGCCAGCGTCTCGCGATCGACGAGCGCATCCATGCCCAGCGCAAGCCGCTCGGCAAGCGTCGCCGCCTTCTTGCGGCGCCACATTTTGTCCGTGATGGGAAACCCGTCGCGCTCGGCGCGAAACGCACCAAACATGCGAATCTCGATATGGTCGATGGTATCAACGGCTTCAACCTCGCCGGCCTGGAACAGGCGCTCACCCTCCCCTTCCAAATCGTCGCGCAGCGAGTACCGCGACAGCTCGCGCACGGGAAGCTTCTTGCGTATCCTGCCCGCCGGCTCGCCCAGACAATGCATGGCAAGGCGCGCAAAGAGCCGATACGATGGCTCTAGAATCCCCGCACGATTCATGGACATCCAGGCCGCAAGATCGCTGTCTCGGCCCGCACAGGCCAAATGCAGCGCCACCATCCAGGCTTCTGCGCCACCAACCTGCGTCTGGCTTATATCGAGTAGCTCCGCTTCCTCGCGCACCGAAACCATCGAGGTGTTACGCAGATATGCCGCGCGCTCCAGCAGCAATGCGTTATCGCGCATGTACGCAATCGACTCCTCGGCAAGTTTGAGCACTTGGACCGCACGGAACTTTGCATTAACCGGCCGTCCCTCCGCCAGCGATTGCCAGCCCTCCAGCAAAAGCCCAAACAGCTGAATTTGATTGTCGCGAACACGCACCGCAAAGCGATCGAGCTCGCCAAACGCCACATCGTCGGTCACGGGCAAGCCCGCGAGCAGGCGTCGCGCCGCCAGCACCATACGCAGCCAAATGGATGGCGCCTTAAGCCCGCGGATATCGAGCGCCTCGAGTATCTGCGCCATCTTGTCATCGCGCTCGTCGGGTTTAGTAAACGAGCCGTCGAACAGCTCCACCAGCATATGGTCGGCCTGTATGAGAATCCCCGCGATATCGAGCTCGCAATCATAGGCTTTGCATGCCTTGAGCTTCGCGAGAACATTGCCGTCTTCCGCTCGCTCGGTCAGGTGGCGCTTGACCTCGATATGCGCGGACAGCATGTCGAGCACCTCGCAGGATGTCTGTTCTTGCAAAACAGGGTTGGCGGGAAGCCCCAGGTCATTGTCGCCGTAAAAGGCGATAGTGAGTGCCTGGGCTATTTTCCAGGTAGCGGGGTCGAGCTCGCGTGCGGCCTGGTCACCCGCACATTCGATAACGGACGCCATATACCTTGCGAGCTTTGTATTGCACACGCTGACAGCCGCCAGATACACGCCGAGTGCCTCGGCGGGTGCCGGCTCTTGCTCCTGCTTTTCCGCATTGATCATCGCCG
Source organism: uncultured Collinsella sp. (assembly GCA_905197585.1). Classification (GTDB taxonomy): domain Bacteria; phylum Actinomycetota; class Coriobacteriia; order Coriobacteriales; family Coriobacteriaceae; genus Collinsella. Next base: position 18,096 of record CAJJZO010000004.1, on the reverse strand, counting down.
ACGCCGCACGGCAAATGTCCCCTCCATGCCCGGTCAAGGCAAGATCGGCCCCATACTGCCCGGCAAGTTCCAACACCACATGGCGGTCCAAGAACGCATCGGCCAGGTCCATGGCCAAATCGCATCGGCCTGCCTTAATCAAAATGCGAGCAGCCCGCGATACAAGTTCGGGACGGATCTCGGCAACAAGCTTTCGCAACCTCAGGCGCGCATTGTCCTTAGCACCCAAACACCTAAAGGTGCGATCAGACGGATCCACGCCAAAAATCGGATAATCGCGCACAAAGATGGACTGGTCGATCATCGAAAGCCTTACACCGCACGCCTCTAGCTCCGCAATGCGGCCCTCGCCCATCAGCACCATCAAGCAGGCAACGGTAAACAACAGGTTGTTCTCGAGCGATGCGAGATCTGCCAGCGCCGCACCGTACACGTTGACGATTTCGTTCTCGAGCAACCCGGAAACATCGCCCTGTCCATACATTCCCGTCTGCAGGGCAGATACCAGCTCGGGCACACCCTGCGTGAGCCGATAAAAATCGAGCGATGTACTGATCGAAAACGCCGTAGCCCATGACGAATACTCATAGGCGTGCACCTTGAGCATCTGCGCATTGACTTTTACAGAATCGCCCAGCCTGTGGATAAGCAATCGGTTGGAGGGGCGGCAAGTAATAAAGACCCCCGTCCCCGTAGCACGTAAGCTGCGGATTCGATCGATGAGGTCCTCTGTTTCGCGCTGCTCGAGATTGGGCACGTTGTCGATTGCAACGAGCGAATGCGGTTTGTCCTTAAGCTCATCGGCGACAACCTCGAACTGCATAAAGAGCTCGCGTCCAATCGCGCGGTCGGCCTCGATTATCCGAACCGGCCCTCGCGTGGGATCCGATTTAACTTCCTGCACGTATTGCAGCAATACCGACGTCTTACCAAACCCGTCGGGCGCGTAAAGCAGAACGATTCCTGCCTTGCGCCCTTTAACGATGAGCTCGTTCATCAAGCGATCGCGCCGCACCATATAGCCGCCGCCCGTCGGCATCAACTCGAGGTCGTCCGTATTGCCCAGATCGTTTACCATGCCTGCTCCTCAACTCGACCATATGGACACCGTAGCTGCAGGACCATATGAGCCACCCCGTGAATAGCGCGACTTAGAGTTTTTGGTTGTCTGCCGGTACGTGTTTGGCAAGTTTTTGTACAGCGAGGCCCGATGGTAATTTATCCCCCGACCAATAGGTCTTTGCGCAGGTCAATGCGCTTGCCAGCATGTCCCATCCAATTTGCAGTGTAGCGCAGTCGTCTATTTTTATTTGAGTTGCGCAACTCGCCTATTCCTCGCTACCGCTTGCGACTCTATAGTGGCAAATGTGCATAGAATCTGGTATGGAATGAATCTCATGATTTAGAGCCCACTCGCCAAGCATGTGGCAAGGTTTCCGTCATGCACACATTACGGCCCGCATCCACTAAAAAGGCCCCCGCAAAGCGAGGGCCTTTTGGAAAGCTATGTAAGATCGCTTGGTCGCGCTACTCGCAGAGCGAAAGGGCGGCCTCGTCGGCAACGACAACGCAGTTAGTGTGCAGCTGCAGGATCGAAGCCGGGCACTCGGGCGTAACCGGGCCATAGCACATGTCATGCACGGCCTGAGCCTTGGCCTCGCCGTTGGCGACGACCAGGATCATGCGGGCATACATGATGGTCTGGGTACCCATGGTGTAGGCCTGACGGGGAACATCGTCGATGCTGTCGAACAGGCGGCTGTTGGCCTGAATGGTGCTCTCGGTGAGGTCGACGCAGTGCGTACCCTTGGAGAAGTGGTCATCGGGCTCGTTGAAGCCGATGTGGCCGTTGTTGCCAATGCCGAGCAGCTGCAGATCCGGGTAACCAGCGGCGGCGACGATCTTGTCGTACTCAGAGCACGCAGCGGCGGCGTCGGGGTTGGAGCCATCGGGCACATGCGTGTTGTTCAGGTCGATGTTGATGTGATCGAAGAAGTTCTCGCGCATGAAGTAGTGATAGCTCTGGGGATCGTCGTGCGAAAGGCCGCGATACTCGTCCAGGTTGTAGGTGCTGACCTCGGCAAAGTCGACGTCGCCCTTCTCGTACCAAGCAGCGAGCTGCTTGTAGGCACCGATCGGGGTGGAGCCGGTGGCAAGGCCCAGCACACAGTCGGGCTTGAGGATAACCTGCGCCGAGATAATATTAGCGGCCTTGCGGCTCATATCCTCGTAGTCTTTAGCTTTAATGATCTTCATTACGCGTCCTTTCTCGTACAAGAGAGGCAAGGCCCCCTTACAAGCACTTGCCCGCGGCCCGCGTCGGCCGCAACCAACGTGTGCGGCCACCAGGGCGAGGTCGCGTAATGTATGTGTCTCGTGTCTAGCCGCGTCGAGGCCCCTGCCCGTCCACGGTGACCCAAAGCTGTTTAGCCTCGGACAAATCCCATCTTGCCACGGAGGGCGTCCTCTTTCAAGGGCGCCCTCCGTAAACGTGCTTGAATTGTAGGCTAATGGCCACGTGCACTTGCTAGCGCTCGCGAGCAACGATGAGTTGGTCCATCTCTTCGACATGCACACCAACGGAGCCCTTGATGCTCGAGAACTCAACGGAGTTGCACACCAAGATGGGAACCGTCACATCGTAGCCCTCGGCAGCAATTGCCTCGCGATCGAACTCAATGAGTACATCGCCCTTATGGACGATGTCACCCACTTGCGCATGTACGGTAAAGTGCTTGCCCTCGAGCTGAACAGTGTCCAAACCAACGTGGATGAGCACGTCCAAGCCATCGACCGTGTTAAGCGCAACGGCGTGTCCCGTGGGAAAAATAGCCTCGACCTTGGCATCAGCCGGCGCGATCACGCGCGTTCCGGTGGGCTGAATCGCCACGCCCTGGCCCAAAAGGCCGGTGGCAAACGTCTGGTCGTTTACCTCGGAAAGCGGAATGACGTCGCCCGAGATGGGAGCATCCAGCGTAAGGACTCGACCACGCATACCAAAAGACCTTAGGACTTTAGTGAACATGCTCCCCCTCGGACATACCGATCAATCAAAATAACCTTAACAGTTTACCACTTGGCAACGGTTTTTGACCATTAGGGAAGTTCGCGCTTGACAACCTCGACGATGTCGTCGACAACGCGCTGGGTCAACTCATGCGTCTCGGCCTCGGCCATCACGCGGACCAGCGGCTCGGTACCGCTCGGGCGCACCAGAATGCGGCCACGGCCGTCAAGCTCCTTCTCGGCAGCAGCGACGGCATCCCAGATGGGCTGGCAATCGTCCAGACCGGCCTTGTTGTCCGAATGCACGTTGACGAGTACCTGCGGGTACTTCTTCATGATGCCGGCAAGATCGGTGAGGGTACGCCCGGTGCGCTTGAGCACGGCCAGCAGCTGCAGAGCCGTCACCAGGCCGTCACCGGTGGTGTTGTGCTCCAGGAAGATGATATGGCCGGACTGTTCGCCGCCGATGACGGCGCCGTCCGCGAGCATGCGCTCCAGAACGTAGCGGTCGCCCACGGCGGTCTGGACCATCTCGAAGCCCTGCTCCTTCATAGCGATGGAGAAGCCCAGGTTGCACATGACGGTCGAAACGATCTCGGAGTTGGCGAGCTTGCCGCGAGCGGCAAGGTCAGAACCGCAGATAGCCAGGATGTAGTCACCATCGATCTCATTGCCCTCGCTGTCCACGAACAGTACGCGGTCGGCGTCGCCGTCGTGGGCCAGACCGATGTCAGCATGGGTGCGCAGCACGAGCTCGCGCAGGGGCTCGAGGTGCGTAGAGCCGCACTCAACGTTAATGTCAGTGCCGCAGTAATCGGTGTTGATAGCGTGCACCGTGGCACCTAGGCGCTGCAGTGCGGCGGGCGTGGTCTGGCAAGAAGCACCGTGGCCGCAGTCAACGGCAACGACCAGGCCGTCAAGCCTCAGGCCATCAAGCGTATCGATGGCGTGGTCGACGTATGCCTTGCGAGCGTCCTTCATCTTGATAATGTGGCCCACGCCGGCACCGGTCGGCAGCGTGTCGGCAGCCATAGCTTCCTCGGACATGACCCAGGCGCTGATCTCTTCCTCGACAGCATCAGGAAGCTTCATGCCTTTGCGGCTAAAGAACTTGATGCCGTTGAATTCCGGCGGATTGTGCGAAGCGGAGATGACAATGCCGCCATCGAGCTCGTTTTGAACAGTGAGCAGCGCCACGGCGGGCGTGGGGATAACGCCGCAGCAATGCGGACGGCCGCCCTCGGCCATAATGCCGGCGGTCAGAGCGCTCTCGAGCATGGTGCCCGAAAGGCGCGTGTCGCGGCCGATGCAGATATCCGGACCAAGAAACTTGGTCGCCGCACGGCCCAGGCGAAACGCGAGGTCGCACGAGAGGTCGGCATTGGCGACGCCACGGACGCCGTCGGTACCGAAGATGTTCTGGGGCATAGGATCGCTCCTTCCCTAGCAGGCGATATGCAACCGCCCACCCTAGTCGAAAAAGAAAAGCGGGACCCGCCGAGGAATCGGCAGGCCCCGCTTGTACATTGTATCTCGAAAGGAGATAAAACCTTAGCGCTTGGAGAACTGGGGAGCGCGGCGGGCCTTCTTGAGACCGTACTTCTTGCGCTCGACCACGCGAGCATCGCGCGTAAGGAAACCGGCCTTCTTGAGGTCAGCACGGTAGTCGCCAGCGTTCAGAAGAGCGCGAGCGATGCCCAGGCGCAGAGCGCCGGACTGACCGGAAATGCCGCCGCCATCGCACAGAGCGATAACGTCGAACTGACCGGCGGTGTCGGTCACCTTGAAGGGAGCAAGGGCGTTCTCAACGAGCTGATGACGGCCGAAATACTGCTCGGCGTCACGCTTGTTGATGGTCACCTTGCCGGTGCCGGGGACGAGACGGACGCGGGCGACGGCGTTCTTACGACGGCCGGTACCCTGGTAGACAACGGTGTTCTCAGCCATCTTTAAGCCTCCAGCTCAATCTTCGTGGGGTTCTGGGCAGTGTGCGGATGCTCGGCACCAGCGTAGACCTTAAGCTTGGTCATCTGGGCACGGCCGAGGGTGGTCTTGGGCAGCATACCGCGAACGGCGCGCTCGATGACCTTCTCCGGGTGCTTCTCCATAGCCTGGCGGAAGCTCTCAGCCTTGAGGCCGCCGTTGTAGCCGCTGTGGCGATAATAGGTCTTCGTGTCGGCCTTGTTACCGGTAAGCTGGACCTTATCGGCGTTGATGACGACAACGAAGTCGCCGCAGTCGCTGTTGGGCGTGAACTGGGGCTTGTTCTTACCGCGCAGGATCATTGCGATCTGGGTGGCAAGACGGCCCAGGACAGCACCATCGGCGTCGACGAGAACCCAGTTGCGCTGGACCTCGCCCTGCTTGGCGTAGTGAGTCGATTTCGAAATCACTTAGACTCCTCCATGTACAGTACGTGTTGTTACAGAGATTCACGGGGCTCTGCAAGTAACCCGTCCATATTACCCCGCTCGTCGCCCGAGTCAACAGGTATTTTGGCTCTGACCAGACTTTCTGCACATGTCGTTCATCGGTCATGATGTCGCGACGCTAGCGCTCGACAAATGCCTCGATATCACTCAGTAGACGCTTTGCCTCCTGACGACCCTGAATATACAGGTCGAGAAGCTTTGCCGGATTGTGCTCGACGTGACCGACCTCGACCGGCTTTTGCGGAGCAACGACCAGCGCGCGTCCCTCGCGCTCATACTTCCACAGGTGCATGCGCTGGATGTTATAGCGGTCGTGGCGCGTCTCGATAGCCTCGAGCAGGTAGGGATAGTCGGCATAGCGGGCGCGTGCGGCAGGCATAAACTCGTAGGGCTTTTTCTCGTACGAACGGTCCTGCGTGACAATGACAACCGCGCGATCGAAGCCCGCCTCCTCCAGCACGTGCTCGATGGGGACCGAATCGGCTACGCCGCCGTCGACGTATTTGTGCCCGTCGATCTCGACCGGCGGCGTCACCAGCGGCAGCGACGTCGAGGCGCGCACGGCATCGAGGTCGAGCACGGCGCTTTTGACCGGCAGGTATGCAGCGGTTCCAAAGAGCATGTCCGTCGCGACGGCGTACATCTCGATGGGGCTCGCGTCGAATACCTCGTTGTCAAAGGGATCCAGGCGGTCCTGGACATCGTTGAAGATAAAGTCGTAACCCACGATGGAGCCCGTAGACGCAAACGATGCGGCGCCCATGAAACGGTTGTCGTTGCAGAAAGCCAGGTTAATGCGGTTGGCACGGCCGATCTGGTGCGACTTGTAGTTCACGCCGTTGAGGGCGCCGGCCGATACGCCATATACCGCCGGAATCTCGACGCCGGCCTCCATGAAAACGTCGAGCACGCCTGCGGTAAATTGCCCGCGGAAGCTGCCGCCCTCCAAAACGAGCGCGACCTTGCCGGCGTTCTTTGCCTTATCTTCTGCAGTCATGTTGACCTCCTGCGATTGCGTTTTGGCCTTCTTCTACCCAGTTTTGGGATGGCGAGCGCGCAGGTTTTTCGAGGCGGCAGGTGAAGCGGAAAGTGTGCCCCAGTTTGAGGCGGGATTCCGGGACGGATTTTCCGCTAGCCATTCATTTGGAAACTGCATCCCATTCCGAACGAGGATTCCGGGATGTATTTTCCGCTTGAGCTGCCATTGGGAAAGCATATCCCACTCTACGGCTCGATTCCGGGTCGCAGTTTCCGCTTGAGGCGCCATCCGGAAACTACGTCCCAGTCTGAATGCGGATTCCGGGACGTGCTTTCCGCCTGGGCCGCCATTGGGAAAGCGCGTCCCACTCTGCGTCACTGAGGCGTTTTCTTTACGCTCGCGCCCTGCACAGAGTTCGATTCTCCGCGGTACGGGGGGGATCCGTTGATGCGGCGCATGGCCGGCTGAGATTCGATAAACATCGCATCCAAATTGAGCTGATAGTTTGCGCGGAGAATCTGCGTATTTGCTTCGCAAATCCGCACCGGCTTCGGTCGGCTGCCGCCGCCCTCGCCCGCGGGCTAAAAACGCTTACGCGTTTTCTTTACGCCCGCGCCCTGCGCAGAGTTCGATTCTCCGCGGTGCGGACTAGAAATAAAAAGGCAGGTAGATACGAATATCTACCTGCCTGTTGCTTATGGTGGAGGCGCGGAGAATCGAACTCCGGTCCACGAAAGCCCCCTGATTGGCATCTCCAAGCTCAGTCGCTGGTTTAGTCTCGGACGCTTTGCGCGCAGCGACACGCTCGCGGCGTCCTAACCGGTTCGGTCTTAGCCCGCGCCATACCGATTACGTGCGCGGGAGCATTCCCCTAACATGACGTCGCGCCGGTGTCGGGGAAATCACCGGGTTGACGCGCCGCTATAAACTAAGCAGCGAGAGCCATAGGCTCAAAAGAAGAGTTGTTGTCAATTCAATTTGACGGTACCCCTGTTTAGCGAGGCGAGGAGACCTCGGCTTGCTTCCTCTCTCAGAGCTATCGTGTCGAAACCAGTCGCCCCCGAATGTCGGGAAAGTCTGGATGGCATTGGGCACGAGCACCCAACACCCGTCGACTTTTCAAGGAACATGCGGGGCGAGCCCCGCTTGTGGAGTGTTATCTTACCACGTTCTGAAAGCGGACAGCTGTTCTATGCACGAGCTGTGAAGACCCCAATGTGCGCCGCACTTCGCACTTTTGCTACCGATTGCGTCACGTATATTTTCGCCAAGCAAAATTGACCCGTCGAAAGGACCGTTATGGATACCAAGCAGCAACTCGTCAATGCCCTCGCAGGCCTGGGCTCAACCATTACCGAAGCTATGGATGTCATCGAAGGCTTTGTCCCCTGCGGACATCCCGCTCTCACGGTATCAAACGCACTCGTCGCGCTGGACGCTGACGATGATGCAGCTCTCGCCCAGCAGCTTGAAACCGTCGAGGGCTTTATCGACCACGTGAGTGAGAACCGCGGCGTGACCGCCTACCAAGGCATCGAGGTCGAGCTCGCGGGCCCCAAGGCCGATCTGTTCGCAGCAATCCGCGAGGTAGGCGCCCTTATGCAGGCCGCAGGCGTCAAGAACACCCAGGTCAACGAGTGGGTCTACCGCAGTCTGGCAGCACTAAACGATTCCGACGAAAAGGCAGCCAAACAGCTCGCAGAAAGTCCCGCCATTAAGGCCGCGCTTTTGTAAATAGCAGACGCGGGCCCCTTGGCGCATCGTCGTCCAAGAGGCCCGCAAACAGTTCGCGTCAACCGATAGCCGCGCCACCACGTTCGGCCAAAGCCAGAATCGGCATCATTTGGCGCGGGGTCTTTGCTGCAAGATCGGCATGTTCGAGCAGCTTGCGATCGTTGGTCACCAAGTAATCGACCTGTGCGCGCTTGCACGCGGCGAGCACCAAGTTGTCCTCGTAATCGCGATGGAGCGCTAAGTATTTGTCGGCCAGCCAAAGGTCCGACGCATCTGCACCCACGGCCGTGGCGTTTTCGGTCATGTTCCGAACAAACGCCAACGCTGCATTGCCAATTGCACGTGCAGATGCCTCGTCGAGCGCTCCCCCGCTGGCAAGAACGCTACGCTTCAGCTCGTGTTGGACAACGTACAGCACGTCCTTAGCGATATGCACCGGGAAGAACAGCAACGCCCCCGTCTCCGTCGCCCGCCCAATAAACGCACGCGCGGCAAGCGACTCGGCATGGTCGACGCAAAACGAATCAACCCATACGTTGGCGTCCACCATTATTTTGAGGGGAGCCCCACTCACTGGATCATCCCCTTTTGGCGATAGCGCTCGTCCATGGCTTCGGAATAGATTGTGTCCCAACCGCGATCGTCGGATACGGGCGACGCAGCGATGCCCAAATCTGCATAAAGCCGGTCTGCCGCTGCCCATGATTCGGCGAACGGCGTATCGGGCGCGACGGTCTGCTGCCGGTCGTCGACGGCCGCAAGCACTTCCTCGCACTGCCCGCCACCCTGCGCGACCTTGGCCACCACCTTTTTGATGAGCTCGGGCAGTGACCCGCCCGAAAGCCGCAGTGCCTCCTCGGCGCGCTCTTTAACCGAGCGATCTACGCGAACATTCACCTGCGCCATGCTGCTAACAGCACCCACGTCGATCCCGCTCCCTTCAATTGCTAGCCTTGCTAGCAACACTATATAGAGAAGCTAGCAAATGTTCAAACGCAAAAGGCCTGCGCCCGGACGACACCGATGCCGTCTGGGCGCAGGCCAGATAACGTGGGCGAACACGTCTGCTAACGCAGGTACGCCTTTGCGTTGCCCAGGCTGTAGGCGATCGTTGAGCCGTTGTGCAGCAGTGACGACGTCTGCGGAGTGATCATGCCGGTAATACCCAATGCCAACAGCGCTGAGTTGGTGAGCATCACCTTAGAATAGGAGCTCATCAGACGATCAACGAGGCCTTGGCTCATGCGGCGCAGGCGCACGATTGCGGCCAGATCCGTATCGGTCAGGATGATATCGGCGACCTCCTTGGCGATGTCGCTTCCGCCGCCCATGGCCAGCCCCACGTCGGCCAAACCGAGCGCCGGCGAATCGTTGACGCCGTCGCCCACCATGGCAACGTGGCGCCCCTCGCGCTTAATCCGCTCCACATAGGCGTACTTGTCCTCGGGCAGCAGCTCGGCCTTAAACTCGTCGACACCCGCCTCGCGCGCAATGCGCTCGGCCGTGCGCTCCGAGTCGCCCGTGAGCATGACCACGTGCTTAACGCCCAACGCGTGCAAGTCGGCGATGGCCTCGCGGACCCCGGGCTTAAGCGGGTCCTCGATACCGAGCACACCGACGACCGTGCCGTCGACCGCCAGGTACAGCGACGACAGGCCCTGCATCTGGGACTCAATTTGCTCCTTAATGTCGGACTCGAGCTGCGCGCTCTCGTCCTCAAACACAAAGTGTGCCGAGCCGATGATGGCGCGACGTCCCTCGATGGACGAAGCGATGCCGTGCGCCACAATATACTCGACAGCAGCGTGACGCTCGCGGTGCTCGAGCCCACGCTCGCGAGCAGCGTTGACCACGGCACGCGCCACCGGATGCGGGAAATGCTCCTCCAAGCAAGCGGAAAGGCGCAGGATCTCGTCCTCGCTCCAGCCATCGGTGGTGAGCACGCAAGCCAGGCGCGGCTGAGCCTCGGTCAGCGTGCCGGTCTTATCAAAAACGATGGTGTCGGCCTTGGCAAACGACTCAAAATACTTGGCGCCCTTGACCATCACGCCCATCTTGGCGGCATCGCTCATGGCGGTCATGACGGCAACGGAACCCGTGAGCTTGAGTGCGCACGAGTAGTCGACCATCAACGCCGCCGAGGTCTTGATGAGGCTGCGCGTGGTGAGAGCGACAAGGCCCGCGAGCAGGAAGTTCCACGGGACGATCTTGTTGGCGAGGTCCTCCATATGCGACTGGCCCTCGGACTTGAGCGAGTCGGCCGTCTGCACGAGCGAGACGATCGAGCGCAGCTTGGTCTGCGCCGTGTTGGCGCGCACGCGCACCAAGATGCTGCCGTCTTCCACGACGGTGCCGGCGAACACGTCATCGCCCACGCTGCGCTCGACGGCCTGCGGCTCGCCGGTCAGGGTCGCCTGGTTGACCATGGCGCTTCCCTGCTCGACAACGCCGTCGATGCAAATGGACATGCCAGTGCGCACGGCGACCAGATCGCCGGGCTCAAGCTCGGTCGCGGCAACGCTCACCTCGGTGTCGCCGACAACCTTTTGCGCCTTGTCGGGCACATCGAGCAGAGAATTGATGAGCTCGTTTTCGCTCATGGCGCGGGTGTAGTCCTCGAGCAGCTCGCCCACGTTGAGCAGGAACATCGTCTGGCCCGCGGTGTCGACATCACGCTTGACGAACGAAATGCCGATGGCCGAAGCGTCGAGCACAGGAACGGTCAGGCGCGGCTGCGCCAGCTCATGAAGGGCAGCGCGCAAAAATGCCATGTAACCGGCCACGACAAACACCGCACGCAGAGGCGTCGGCAAGAACCAGCGGCGCGCGTAGTGGGCGCCGACGAGTGTCGCCAGGTCCATAACGAGTTTGTGCTTGCGCGGCTCGAGTTGCATCACGTAACCCGACTTGGCATCGGCGATAGCTTGAGCATCGAGTGCGCCCAGGGCGTCGAGCACGCTTGCGCGGCGCGGCTCGTCGTACTCCAGCGCCATCTGGCCAATGCGGCCATACACGCGCACCTTGTGCACGCCGTCGATATCGCCGCTGAGCTTAAGAAGTGCGTCGAGATCGCTCTCTGGCACAGGACCCGCCAATTGAAGACGGGTCCTGCCAGGGATCTCGCTAATAATCGAGAATCTCATAGTTTGTGCCTGGGAGCGTTACTCGGCTGCCTCGTCAGCAGCGGCCTCGCTCTGAGTGATGTAGGCAGCCTCGGCAACCATGTCATCGACATTGGCCTTGGCCTGCTCGACCATGTCCTGGTAGCAGTTCTTGACGCGCATACCGCACGCGATGCCCTGCACGCAGGCGTTCTTTACCGGAGCGCTGGTGAGCAGCTTGATGCCGGCCGTACCAAGCAGAAAACCGCCACCGACAAGCAGGGTGTTAAAAGTCGACTTCTTCATGTTGCTTCTCCCTTTTGCCGCACAAGCGCGGCATGGTGCCTTAGCACCCGAGTTCATTAGTTTGCTCGAGCACGCTTTTGAGACTAGTTTAGTCGAACTATTATGGTCAACCAAAGTTAACCTTTGGAAATCTTGGCCCCCCTTTCCTACAGCTGCCAGGCAGCCGCTTCCTTTTGCAGTGCGACCATGCGGGCAAATTCTCCGCCTGCCGCCTTAAGCTGCGCCGGAGTGCCCTGCTCGGCAACCACACCATCCTTGAGCACAACGATTTTGTCGGCATTTTCCACCGTACGCATACGGTGGGCAATAACGATAACCGTCTTACCTGCAAGCAGACGGGAGAGTGCCTGCTGTACCACGGTCTCATTCTCCACATCCAAGCTTGCCGTCGCCTCGTCCAACAGCACGATGGGCGCGTCTTTGAGCAGCGCGCGGGCGATGGAGATGCGCTGGCGCTCGCCACCGGAGAGTTTGGAGCCGTTCTCGCCGATCATGGTGTCGTAGCCCTGCGGCATGCGGTTCACGAACTCGTCGCAGTTGGCGGCACGCGCGGCCGCAAGCACTTCCTCATCGGTGGCATCACGACGCCCGAGGCGGATATTTCCCATCACCGTGTCGTCAAAGAGCAGCACGTCTTGGAACACGATGGCGTAGTCGCGCAGCAGCACCTCGGGATCAACGCTCGCAACATCCACGCCACCCACGGTAACCTTGCCCGCGGTGGCATCCCAAAAGCGCGCGGCGAGGCGGCTCACCGTAGACTTACCGGAACCCGAAGGACCGACCAGCGCCGTGACCTCGCCTTCCTTGGCGGTAAAGCTCACATCGGTAAGAACTTTCTCGCCGGCGCGGCCGTCCTCGCCCGCGCCATAGCCAAATGCCACGTGATCGAACACCACATCGTGGCCCACGGGCTCAAATTTCTCGCTGCCCCGCGCCACGGGCTCTTCCATGATGGAACGCATGCGCTTGGCAGACGACTCGGCGACAAACAGCTCGGACATTAACATTAACGCTTGGTCAAAGGGTGCATAGATACGGCTCACCATAAGCAGGAAGGCAAACAGCACCAAAAAGTCGACCTGCCCGGAGGCGACCATCGCGGCACCCGTGACCAGCGTGGTGGCAATGCCCAGACGCAGGATGGCAAAGGCGGAGTTAACCAAAAGCCCGTTAACGAGCTCGCCCTTGGTGGTCTCACGCTCCTCAGCATCGATCACGGCGTTGAGTCCCTCAAGATAATGGGCCTCCTGGTTGGTGGCGCGGATCTCGCGAACGCAGTCGAGCGTCTCTTGAATTGCCTCGGTAACCTTGACCTTCTCGGCACGCACGCGATCGAACACCGGAGTCATGGGGCCGCGTGTTAGATACAGCACGGCAAAGGCCACGGGAACGCTCCAAAACGCCGCGATCGCCAGCTGCCAGCAAAAGAACAGCGACGCCACGAACACAATGGCGCTTGCGATGATGGCACCCCAAAGCTCTCCCAGCACGTGGCTGTAGGCGTGCTCCATGGCCTGGACGTCGCCCATGATGGTCTCGGTTAAATCGGCCAGATCACGACGACCAAAAAACGACAGCGGCAGTTTGCGCAAGCGCTCGGCAATCTCCATGCGCTGCTTGCCGCACTCCTCGTAGAAGATGCAGTAGGTGTAGTAATACTGCTGCCAGTTAGAGGCAAAGAGCAACACGAAAAAGACCACGAGGCCGCCCACGATCGGCAGGGTATCCGGCAGGTCGGCGCCGGTGGCGAGATGCTCGACAAAACCGGCCATGACCAGGAATAAAAAGCCCATGCCGGCCATGGTAATGAGATTGGTGAGCGTGGTCCAGAAAATGCCGCGTTTTACTCCGGCGACGCCTTTATCGGATAGGAAATACTTCTTTTGGAATGAGGCGAACATTTAGGCCTCGCCTCCCTTCGTGACGGCGGCATCCGCGGTCGCTGCAGTGATTTTCCAGCTCGCGGCCTGTTCGTATTCGGCCCACATCCTGGCATACAGGCCCTCTTGGGACAGCAACTCGGCATGGGTACCCGACTCCTGTACGCTGCCCTGGTTGAGCACCACGATTTGGTCTGCGCCCACTACAGTCGAGAGTCGGTGCGCAATCATAATGACCGTGCGGCCCGCCGCCAGCTTGCTAAAGGCGCGCTGGATGAGCGCCTCGTTCTCGGGATCGGCAAACGCCGTGGCCTCATCGAGCACCACGATAGGCGCGTCTTTAAGGATCGCGCGGGCGAGTGCCACGCGTTGGACCTCGCCGCCCGAAAGATATGCTCCGCCGGCGCCGAGCATGGTATTGATGCCCTGTGGGAGCTTGGCCACAATGTCATCGCATTGAGCTGCGGAGAGGGCCGCACGCACTTCGTCGTCAGTGGCCGTAGGCTTGGAGGCGCGCACGTTATCGGCAAGTGTTTGCCGGAACAGCTGGTTGGTCTGGAACACGAAGGCAACCTGGTCCATAAGCTCGTGCGGATCCATATCGCGAACGTCCACACCGCCTACGAGCACTCGACCCGAGGAAACATCCCAAAAACGCGGGATCAGGCTTGCGCAGGTTGACTTACCGCCACCCGAGGGACCCACCAGGGCGAGGGTGCTACCAGCGGAAACGCTAAAACTCGCATGGTTGATGGCAGGCGCTTCGGCACCCTCGTAGGTAAAGCTCACATCCTCAAATCGTACGTCGCTGCCGGCAGGGTGCTTGGGTTGGGCGGGCACGGAGAGCTGCTTGGAATCCATGATGCTTCGGATGCGAGCCAGCGAATCGGCACTCATCTGAGAGGCCTCGCCCACAAACATGAGCTTGGTCATGGCCGTCGGTACCACGGCCGAAAATATCGCGTAAAACGTGAAGTTTGCCATAAAATGCGCGAAGTCCGTCTCGCCCGGCGCCAACAGCAACGCCACCGGCAAAAAGAATGCCACGAGGCCGTTGAGCGCCGTAAGGTTGAGTACCTGCGGACCTCGGCAGAACGTGCCCGCATAGCTTTGTGCCATGTCCGCGTATTCGGCAATCGCATCGTGGAAGGCCTTGAAGGAGTAGACCGTCTGCTGAAACACCTTGACCACGGGGATGCCGCGTACGTATTCGGTGCCGGTCTTGTTCATCTTGACCAGCGCTCCCATGTAGGCCTTCATGAACTCGGCGCCTTTGCCGCTCATCATGGTGGCCATGGCGCCAAGCGAAACGACGACCGAGATAAGGCATGCCACCCCCAAACGCCAATCGAGGGCGAAAAGCAGCACGAGCAAGCCCACGACCATGGCGGTGGCGCCGGCGATATCGGGCAACATGTGCGCGAGCAGGGTCTCGGTGGAGGCGGCGCATCCGTCTACAATACGGCGCAGCTCACCGGTGGAGTGCGTGTCAAAGTAGCCAAGCGGCAGCTTAAGCAGGTGCTCGCTCGTAGTCTTGCGGATATTGGACGCGCAGCGAAACGCAGACAGGTGCGTGCACATGAGCCCCACGAAATAAACTACGATGCTTGCCAGGGCAAAACCAACGGCCCACCAGCCATACATCGCGATATCGGTGGCTTCGCTCCAGTTAGGCGCCACAGCGATAAGGTCTCGCGCGACAAACCAGATGCACACGTACGGGCCAAAGCTCAGCAGCTGCGAGAGCGCCGAGAGCGCCATGCCCAAATACGTTAGGAATTTGCGGTCACCGGCATACGCGAGCAACTCGCCGATGCCGCCGCCTTCCCTTTTTGATTCCTTTGCCATGAGGTTCCTTTCTAACGGCTTGAGAGTTAACCGTAATGAACTTATCATTGATGTGTTAGCCATGGCTCACAATCAAGCCAGGCGTGGACGTTTCTGCAAAGGAAAGGGACGCTTTTGCAAATGCGGCGGGCAGCGACCGACATAACCGAGCTCTACGCACCGCAGTTTGAGCAGTTTGGCCTGGAGCTTACCGGCAAGGGCGCCGTCTTTACCGGCGAGGTGGCAAACGACCGGGCGCACGGCCGCGCATGGATCATGCCCCTCTCCCCTGCCTGCATCGTCATGGAGCATTTCATCACCCCGACGCACGATATGTACCTGGCCGAATACACACCCGAGCCATACGCCTGCGTGAGCGAAGTCAGCGCGCCCACACTTACATGCATGCCCGAGGCTGGCATAACGCCCGCAAACCTCAAACCATTGCATGGACCGTGGCCAAACAATGCCGTTTGCAGCTTTATCCAAGATAGCTGTGGCGAGGAATTAAGCCCGCTGTTTGCGGGGGAGCTTTATCACTCGCGCTCGGTGCTCTTTTTGCCTGGATATTTTGACGAACTGGAGCACCGCTATCCCACCGAGTTCGCGGGAATCTTTGATGCGTTTGCCGAGCCATGGAACGAGGAGGCGACGTCTGCGATCTGCCACACGCTGCGCCGGATTAACGAGGAACGCGCCCGCACCGTAGGCGGACACGTCTATATGCAGGGTATCGTGGAGACCATGGTCGCGGAGCTCGCCTGTTCGCGCGCGGCCCACAAGCAGGCGCGACAGGCGGCAGACACACGCGTCAGCATAACCATTGCCGAAGAAGCAACGGCAATGATTGAGCGCGCGCTCGACAAAGGCAGACGTGTGGGTATCAACGAGGTGGCCGAGAATCTCTACACAAGCCGCTCCAAGCTATGCGCCACCTTTAAGGCCCAAACTGGCGAGCCCCTGGGCGCCTATATTCGCAGACGCCGTATGGAGCGAGCACAGGACCTTTTGGCAGATAGCTCCCTTACGATAGCGCAGGTGGCAGAGCGGCTCGACTACCCTCAGCAAGCCGCCTTCGCCCAAGCCTTCAAACAATACACCGGCATGACACCCACGGCTTGGCGAAGCAAGTATCGCTAAGGCCCAAGCTCCCTGGCCGTAACGGAGCGATTAATTAGCCGCCGCCCGTCAGCTCACCCAGGATCTAAACGTCAAGATGCGCACAATCAAGCGCCTTTTTGATAAGAGGGACAGATCGATCAGCCAAATACAACGGAATGTTGAGCACCCCGTCGTCGAGCTTTAGGTTCTTAAGTGAGTAGCGGACCCTCAATGGAGTCGTCTCCGCATGCTTGTCGGCATAGTACTTAAGGCTCTTGGAATGAACGACCTCTCCCGATTTGACCTCGACGGGAACGATTTCGTTTCCGACTTGAATCAAAAAATCGACTTCGTGCTTCGGCTTCTCGTTTGTCCAATAACGCGGAGCAGCATCTAACTGTGAAAGTAATGCCTGAAGCACATAGTTCTCGGCGAACGAACCTTTGAACTCCGAAAATAGCGCATCCGAGATGGCAAAAGCGGACGCATCCAGCCTTGCCATGCGGCGCAGCAAGCCGACATCAAGACAGTAGACTTTAAATGCCTTGAGGTCATCGTACGCAGAGAGCGGCACACCACCGGCAGCATTAAGGCGAACCGCCGTGATGAGCCCAGCATCGGCAAGCCATTCCAGAGCATCCTCGTATTCTCGAGCACGAGCCCCCTCGCGCACCGCACCCCAAACGAACTTTTTGTTCTCGCGCGCCAACTGAGCTGGAATCGAGTTCCATATTTGCGAAAGCTTGGCGAACTGCGCACGGCCACCATGCTTGGCAAAATCGCGCTCGTAGGAATCCAAGAGATCAGACAACACCTTATCGACCTGAACGATATCGCCCGTCTCCACCCACCGGCCAAGAGCCTCTGGCATGCCGCCGCATGCAAAATAACGACGAAGATGCTCGACGAGACGGACATGGAAGAAATCGGGCACTGTCTCGATCTGATCAAGGCCGCCAAGGTATTCGTCGTAGTTTGCAGCGCCCTCGGCTTTCAGAAACTCGGAAAAGCTCATGGGGCGCATCTCCATGAACTCGACCTTTCCCACCGGAAAAGCGCTGGTCTCACGGGACAAGCGAACGCCCAACAAAGACCCTGCGCATGCGACGTGATACTCGGGGGCCTCGTCACAGAAGTATTTAAGGGCGCCGACTGCAGAAGGACAATCCTGGATCTCATCAATAATAAGCAGCGTTTCGCCGGGATCGATAGGCTGTCCAAGTGCCAGGGAAAGATTTGAGATGATCCGCCGAGGATCGCGCGTACCTTCGAAAAACTGAGCGTACTCGCTCTGTACCCCAGGTGACGGCTCCTCGAGCGTCAGATACACAAAATTGCGGTACGAGGTTCGTCCGAACTCCTTAAGCGCCCATGTCTTTCCAACCTGGCGCGCCCCCTTAAGGATAAGCGGCTTACGATATTCTGACGCTTTCCAAGCGTTAAGCTTGGCAATGATATCTCGCTGCATGACCGAACCTCCCGCAAAGAAACTTCCGTAAACGTGATATTTCCCACATTTTACCCTAGGTAAAACGTGACATTTATCACATTTACGGAAGTTTTAAGCTCATTTCGCCACACTTTCATCACATTCAAAAGGCGGAGGTGCATTTTGCGCCTCCGCCACCATCTTTCCTATCAGCCCGCCTGACCCGAACGGCCGAGTCGTCACGGAACCGAGGGGCCGGGCGCAGGGCCTTGTCTCTCAATGAGTTCCGCACGAACAG
>CAJJZO010000003.1 GCA_905197585.1 uncultured Collinsella sp. | reverse complement strand
GCATCGCCTTTCCTTCCATTCGTCACCTTCATTACTCCAACGACGAATTCTAGGCGGTGTCCCCTCCCTTTCAAGAAAGAGAAGAGGCGGGGCATGCCCCGCCTCTTACACCACATCTCTGCGCGCTACCCTCCGGGCTTCATAGGGGCACGAATAGCCCGCTCCGACCTGCGAAATCTGTACTCGCGATGCGAATAACGCCCCTAACCTTAAACTTTAGCTTGAACTTAGCTATAATGCGCTACGTTCCTGCCAGGCTGTGGTTGCGGACGGACGAAATGCCCGTCCTAGTCCAAGACAGACGCGGTCAAAGGGATCCACGTAAGCGACCGCGTGCGCGCGGCGCGATCATGGCGCGTCCTAGATGTAAGCCGCACCGTCCGTTCTACTTTCTTTGGGGCAATACCGCCTCGCGGGCGAGCGGGTCAGTCGTGAAGGTGGCTGCGGCCTCCCGAGCAAACACCCCGGTGCGCAAGTGTGGGGTCAAATACCAGGTCAGCTGGTGGGAACAACCTGATATTCCGCGCAACGCACGGATCGTATACGACACAGAAGGCAGGGTAGTGGACATGGTGAGGGGCAGCTTGATGCACGCGGCTCGGTTAGGTGCTGGGACCGCAGCGGTCATCGCCGTTTTGGGCCTGAGCGGATGCGCGTTCAACCCGCTGTCTACGTTCACGACTCCCAGGATCGACCAGATCGAGCACGAGACCGTCACGCCGGCGGTGTCGGACGATGCCCTGGTCACTCCCGGAACCCTGACGGTCGCCCTCGATACTTCCGATGCGCCGCAGGCGATGCAGGGCGCTGACGGCGAGCTTACGGGGTATGCAGTCGACGCTGCCCGCGCCCTCGCAAGCCGCATGGGCCTTAAGGTCGCCTTTGTCGATGCGTCCTCGGCAGGTTCCGCGCTCGGCGACAAAAAGGCTGATATCTTTATCGGCGAGATCAACTCCACAGACGGGGACGTTAGCTCGCTCGGCACCTGCCTGTACGATGCCGCTTCCGTGTTCGGTAAAACCAGCGATGGTGGGTCGCTAAGCGTTTCCACCGATACCCTTAACACGTCTACTCTGGGTATCCAGATGTCCTCGGCCTCGCAGGAGGCGCTTGCTAAGCAGAGCATCACCGCCAACCAAAAGACCTACTCCAACATCAACGAGTGCTTTGAGGCGCTCGAGTCCGGCGAGGTCGACTATGTGATCTGCGACTCCACGGCCGGCGGCTACCTTGCACGCCTGATGAGCGATATCTCCTATGTCGGCGCGCTCGAGGCGCCCTCGACGCTTGGTGTTGCGGGCCTCTCGTCCAATGACGAACTGTGCCGTGCCGTGAGCGATGCCCTCGACGGTATTACGGCCGACGGCACGCTCGAGGCGGTCCACTCTGTCTGGTATGGCACGATGCCCTACGACCTCACCACTAAGACGGTTTCGGGCGCTAACGTGCAGCCGGGCGACTCTGAGTCCAGTGAGACCACGTCCTCCGGCAGCGAGTCCTCCGATTCCAACAATGAGACCGCATCCTCCGAGGACAAATCGTCCAGCCAGGAAGGCACCATCACTGACGACGACATTAACAAACTCAATAGCTAGTTATTGCTAGGGGTGGTGTCTCCTATACGTTGGAAAGGACACCTCTTCACGGTTTCAACACGCACTGCCGGGCTTCCCCAATAGGGGAGCCCGGCTTTTTCATCCCAATAAAACCAGCAGGTCAAAGCCAATTTTCGGGACCAAATACAAAGTCGCCGTCGCCCTCCTATAGCGCACTTTGCCATAGAAAAGTACGAGACTTCGGTATGCGGTATCAAGCAATCGTTATTCGGGTCTTTAGGAATCCGCGTGATTAAATGCACGGCAATGGGTACATAGCCAGTACAGTAAGTCCCCGAGGCAGATTGGAGCCACGTATGGATATCAAGGTTTCTGGACGCAAGACGACGGTAACCGATGCTCTGCGTGCGCATGTGGATGAGAAGATCGGCGAGGCGCTCAAGGTTTTCGATATCGAGCCCATGACGGTCGACGTTGTACTTCGCTATGAGAAGAACCCCTCGAACCCCAACCCGGCAATCGTCGAGGTTACGGTTCGTGCCCGCGGTTCGGTGATTCGCGTTGCCGAGCACGGTGCAGATATGTACGCCGCCATCGACCTCTCCGCCGATAAGGTCACCCGCCAGCTGCGCAAGTTCAAGACCAAGGTCGTGGACAACCGCCAGGGCGGTGCCAGCGCAGCGGATGTCGCACCGGTCGAGCGCGTCGAGGATCTGGCCGATCTGCTGCTGCCCGAGGAGGAGGACGACCTGCTCGTCCGCGAGAAGGTCATCGATGTCACCCCGATGACTGAGGAGCAGGCGCTGGTGCAGACCGATCTGCTGGGCCACGACTTCTACGTGTTCGAGAACGCGACGACTGGCCTCATCAATGTGGTGTATCACCGTAAGAATGGTGGATATGGCATCATCAAGCCCCGTATCGAAACACTTGACGAGTAAAATACGTTAACTTGCATGTGTTAACGGTTGGCGGCCATCCCATGCGGGTGGCCGCCTTTTTACGTAAGGAGTCGCTTTGATGGATAAGGCCGCATCCGCCGGTCATTCGAACCGCTGCCGCATCGTCGTCGATACCTGCTGCGACTTTAGCCCCGAGGTCGCCGCGAACCTCGATGTCGATATCTTGGGCTTCCCCTTCATTATCGATGGCGAGGAGCGCACGGACGATATCTGGTCGAGCATGAGCCCTAAGGAGTTCTACGACCGCATGCGCGCCGGCGCTCGCGTGTCTACCTCCGCCGTGTCGCTCGGTCGCTATATCGAGTTCTTTACCGAGTGCGCCAAAGAGGGCACGCCCACGGTCTACCTGTGCTTTACCTCGGCGTTGTCGTCGAGCTACAACTCCGCGTGCCAGGCGGCGGATGCCGTGCGCGCCGAGTATCCCAACTTTGAGCTCTACGTGGTCGACAACGCTCTGCCCTGCGCGACCGGCGCGCTCTTGGCGCTCGAGGCCGTGCGTCAGCGTTCGGCGGGACTGACTGCCAAGCAGCTGGTCGATTGGGCAAACGAGGCAAAGACCTACGTCCACGGCTACTTTACGCTCGAGAGCTTCGACGCACTGGCTGCCGGCGGCCGCATTCCGCCCGCGGCGGCGCAGCTCACGGCAAAGCTCGATGTCAAGCCCGAGCTCTCCTACGACCTTGCCGGCTCGCTGTCGCTGATCGGCGTCAACCGCGGCCGCAAGAAGGCGCTCAAGTCCA
This sequence comes from uncultured Collinsella sp., assembly GCA_905197585.1. Lineage (GTDB taxonomy): Bacteria > Actinomycetota > Coriobacteriia > Coriobacteriales > Coriobacteriaceae > Collinsella. The sequence goes on along the minus strand of CAJJZO010000003.1, from coordinate 22,515 downwards.
TCCTCAAGTCGTTCCGCGAGAACTACGTGCCCGACCGCACCATGCCCATCGCCATCATGACGGCCGATGCCGAAAAGGACGGCGACTGGCTCGAAGCCGCCATCCGCAAGGAGGAGGGCTGCGCCGATGTCACGATCATTCGCAGCTCCGTGGGTCCCACCATTGGCTCGCACGTGGGCCCCGGCATGGTGGCCTGCGCGTTTTGGGGTAAGAACCGCGCCGACAAGGCGTCGCTTTCCGACCGCATTGCTCGCCGCGTGCGCGGCCAGTAGGCAAGTAACGCGGCCGTAATCGATCCCAACTCACAGCCCAAACGCTGGCACCAAGTATTCAACCTGGTAATAACACCCAACCCAAAAGGAAAGGTTTCATGGCAAACAAGCTCTCTGTCGCATTTATCGGCACCGGAATTATGGGTGCCCCCATCGCCGGCCACATTCTGGACGCCGGCTATCCCGTCACGGTCAACAACCGCACCAAGTCCAAGGCGGCGGCGCTTATCGAGCGCGGCGCCGTCTGGGCAGATACGCCGGCCGATGCCGCGGCGAACGCCGACGTTGTCTTTACCATGGTGGGCTATCCCTCCGAGGTCGAGGAGCTCTACCTGGCGGGCGACGGCCTGCTCGCGTGCACTAAACCCGGCGCGGTCCTGATCGACCTCACCACGAGCTCGCCCGAGCTGGCGCGCGACATTGCCGAGGCCGCCCAGGTCTCCGGCCGCATGGCGTTTGACTGCCCCGTCACCGGCGGCGAGTCGGGAGCTATCGCCGGCACGCTCACGGCTATCGTGGGCGCCACCGAGAACGACATCGTGCCGGTCCGCGACATCCTTTCCACCTTTGCGGCCAACATCTGCTGCTTCGACGGTGCCGGCAAGGGCCAGGCTGCCAAGCTCGCCAACCAGGTGTCGCTGGGCGCCAGCATGGTCGGCATGGCAGACGCCATGGCATTTGCCGAGTTGAGCGGCCTTGACCTGGAGAAGACCCGCCAGATGATCCTGGGCGGCACCGGCAAGTCCGGCGCCATGGAGAGCCTGGCTCCCAAGGCGCTCGACGGCGACTACAAGCCCGGCTTTATGGTCGAGCACTTTATCAAGGACCTGCGTCTGGCGCTCGCTTACGCCGACGATCGCGAGCTCGCGCTGCCCGGTGCCGACGTCGCATTTACGCTCTACGACATGCTCGACGCCATCGGTGGTGCCAAGCTGGGCACCCAGGCCATCACGATACTCTACAAGGAGGAGGCCGACGCCATTGCCGCCGGTCTGGACTGGTCACAGTATCGTCCCGAGGAGCATGGTGCTCACGAGGAAGGCTGCGGTTGCGGCGAGCATGGCGACGACCACGAGTGCGGTTGTGGCCACCACCACGACGAGGGTCACGAGTGCTGCGGCGGCCACGGCCATGACGACGGCCACGAGTGCTGCTGCGGCCACCATCACGGGGAGTAGCGCCCATGAGCTGGACGTTCGTGGTGCTTGCGCTGGTGCTCTTTCTCTTTGCGATCTACATCGGCTTTTTGTGCGGCCAGTGGGCGTGCGAAAAGCGCGTCATCACCAAGCGCGACTACTGGATTGCCAACTTTGCAGGAGCGGCGGCAGTCGTCCTGCTGACCTGGGTGTTCTCGCTGTTCCCGCTGGTGCAGTTTGCGCCGATCGGCTGGCTCGGCGGCTTTATCGCCGGCCTTAAGATGAGCTTTGGCGAGTCCGTGGGTCCGTGGCGCAAGCACGACGAGGTCTTTAACGTCAACAAGGCTTACCGCGCCGCCGCCGACGCGGGCGATGCCGAGGAGCGGCGCCGCGCACGCCGCAATGGCGCGGCCGACCGACAGCTCATCTCGGTCACCGATGACAGCAAGGGTGCCGGCAAGCACGCTAAGAAATAGTAAGAAGAGGTAACTATGGCAGAAAACAAGGAAGAACAGCTCACCGACGAGGAGCTGGCACAGCTTCAGCTGGCAGAGGAGAACGAGAACGCCGTCGACCGTCTGGTCAAGGAGCTCGGCTGCCCCACGCGCCGCATCCGTCAGTTTGCCGCCCGCGTGCTGCACCTGCTTGCCGAGCGCGATCCGCAGCGCGTCGTGCCCTGCGTGCCCGCGCTGATTGAGGCGCTCGATCGCCCCGAGGCTCAGACCCGCTGGGAGGCTCTCGATGCCCTGGCGGCGCTCGCCACCACCTGCCCCGAGCAGCTGGGCGATGCCTTTGAGGGCGCCGAGACCGCGCTGTTCGACGAGATTTCCTCCACGCTGCGCTATTCCGCCTTCCGCCTGCTGTGCGTGTGGGGCGCCACGAGCGTCGAGCGTTCGCGCGAGGCTTGGCCCATCCTGGACGAGGCCATCCAGTGCTACCACGGCGACCTCGAGTATCGCGACATGCTCGGCTGCCTGTACGAGTTTGGCCAGGGCGAGATTGACGCCGAGGTCGCCGATAAGCTCGCGCTGCGCCTTAAGTTCGACGCCGAGAACGGCAAGGGCAGCTATCTCAAGGCCCGTTCGAGCGAGATTTGCGAAATGCTTGTTAAACGTTTTGGCCTGGATCTTTCCAAAAAGAAGAAGCGTGCTAGCGTTAAAAAATCTGACGACGCCGAAGACGAGGAGTAACAGATTATGGCGCACGATGTAGTCCTGATTCCCGGTGACGGTATCGGTCCCGAGATTACGCAGGCCATGCGCCGCGTGGTCGAGGCCACCGGTGTCCAGATCAACTGGAACGTCCAGGAGGCCGGTGCCGGCGTCATGGACGAGTTTGGCGCGCCACTGCCTCAGCACGTGCTCGACGCGGTCGCCGAGACCAAGGTTGCTATCAAGGGCCCCATCACCACGCCGGTCGGTACGGGTTTCCGCAGCGTTAACGTCGCCCTGCGCAAGCATTTTGACCTGTACGCCTGCGTGCGACCCTGCCTGTCGCAGCCGGGCGACGGCTCGCGCTTCCGCGACGTCGACCTGGTCATCGTGCGCGAGAACACCGAGGACCTCTACGCCGGCATCGAGTTCGATGAGGGCGCTGCCGAGGTCGAGGAGCTCTCGCAGCTCGTCGAGCGCTCGGGCCAGAAGACCTTCGCCGCGGATTCCGCGATCTCAATCAAGCCCATCTCCATCGCCAAGAGCCGCCGTATTGTGGAGTACGCCTTTGATTACGCCCGCCGCTGCGGCCGCAAAAAGGTGACGGCCGTGCATAAGGCCAACATCATGAAGGCGACCGACGGCCTGTTCCTGCGCGTGGCGCGCGAGGTGGCCGCTAACTATCCCGATATCGAGTTCAACGACAAGATCGTCGACGCTACCTGCATGGGTCTGGTTCAGAACCCCAATGACTTCGATGTCCTGGTGCTGCCCAACCTGTACGGCGACATCGTGAGCGACCTGTGCGCCGGCCTCGTGGGTGGTTTGGGCATGGCCCCCGGCTCCAACATCGGTGCCGACTGCGCCATTTTCGAGGCAACGCACGGCTCCGCGCCCGATATCGCTGGCCAGGATATCGCCAACCCTACGGCCGAGATCCTCTCTGCTGCGATGATGCTCGATCACCTGGGCGAGAACGACGCGGCCAATCGCATTCGCGCCGACGTTTCTGCCACGCTCGACGAGGGTGAGCAGGTTACCGGCGACGTACGTCGTGCCCAGACCGGTTCTGTCGAGGGCGCGGTGGGTACGCAGGCCTTCGCCGATGCCGTTATTGAGCACCTGGCCTAAGACATACAGGCTGCAAACGCCTAAATAGTACTTAAGTGTTTGCGTATAACCTGAGAATCAATACGCCCGGCGCTCTGTCGGGCGTATTCTATTGCGGACTATGTTTCCTAACAAGGAGTAACTGATATGGGTCTGATTCAAAAGAAGGACGAGAAGGACGAGATCGACGGCATCCAGATCATCGAGCGCGGCGAAGGCCCCGACGGTGACGAGGACGAGAAGATCGACCTGGTCGCCGGTACGTCTGCCGAACATATTGCCGCCGGTACGACGGCCGAGGAGGAGGACGCCCGCCTGGAGGCTCAGATTGCCGCGGATGCCGCTGACGAGAACCTCATGCCCGAGGAGCAGGACGAGGACGACTCCGACGTGGACGACCGCGCATCCAAGCACAAGAAGACGATGATTGCCGCCTTCGTGGTTGCAGTTGTGATCGCTGCTGTGGTCGGCTTCTTTATCGGTAACGGTGGTTTTGGCGGCAAGGGCGTCGGCTCGGCGACCCTCACCGAGGACCAGCTCGATTCGACCGTGGCAAGCTACAGCTACAACGGCAAGAAGAGCGACATCACCGCGCGCGAGGCCATCGAGAGCCAGTACAGCCTCGACACCGTCAAGGATGGCGATGGCAACTACACCGCTCCCTCTGCCGATGTCATCCTGTCCTACGTGCGCAACAAGATTCTGCTCGATGCTGCCGAGGACGAGGGCATCACCGTCTCTTCCAAGGAGATGAAGAAGTACGCCGAGGATTCCATCGGAACCTCCGACTACAAGACCATGGCTACGCAGTATGGTGTGTCCAAGGATCAGGCCAAGCAGATCGTCCGTCAGTCCGCGACGCTGCAGAAGCTCTACAAGAAGAAGGTCGGCGACAGCTCCGCAAGCATGCCGACCGCCCCGACCGAGCCTGCTGACGGCAACGAGGAGACCGCGAGCAAGGACTACGCCGATTACATCATCAAACTTGCAGGCGACGAGTGGGATAGCGAAAAGGGCACCTGGAAGGACGCCGATAGCACCTACGCTAAGGCCTTCGCTGACGATGCCTTTACGGCCGATAGCGCTACCTATAAGCAGGCCATGACCGCCTATTACACCGCCTACCAGCAGTATTCCTCGCAGGCTTCGAGCGCCAGCTCCAAGTGGACCGAGTATGCTAACGGCCTCTATGCCAAGGCCAACATCAGCATCTACGGCCTGTTTGCGTAAAGAGTCGCACGGCTCATCGAGCATCTAGCCGATAGACAGCAGAAAGTCCGCCAGTACGGAAGTCGTTCTGGCGGACTTTTTGCGTTGAGGGCGTGATTGGCGGCTTAATTATGGCTATTCATCTTTAAGTCCAAAAAGGCTATCGGCTTCATCGTCGGATATATATTCCAGTACATCGCCCGGTTGGCAGTCGAGTGCCCGACATATCGCGTCAAGAGTTGAAAAACGTATGGCAGAAACCTTGCCCGTCTTAATGCGTGACATATTGACCTGGGAGATGCCCACGCGTTCCGCAAGCTCTTTGGATGAGATCTTGCGTTCGGCGAGCATGCGGTCAAGCCGCAGAATAATCATGGATTCCCCCTAGAGCAACTCGTCATCTTGTTTTTGCAGGATATACCCGTAGCGGAAGATACTGGCAATCAGGCAAATAATCAGGCCTGCAAAGAGCATGGAGGGCTCGAATAATTGGCCGACGAACGCATCCGTAAAGCTGCCGCCAAATCCTGAGAGTATCAATCCCGTGATTACGGCACCAAGAAGCCTCACGGCAACGCCGCCGATAAGGAATAAATGTCCTACTCGACGAAGCGTCTGGTTGCATTCAAGGTCAAAGGGTCTGCCTTCCTTTTCAATGTTGAAGAAAAGCCTGCGCACGCTTATCGCGATGGTAAGCGCGAGACATGTCATCAAGAGGCTTCCTATGGCAGTGTGACCATCGTGTGCGACGAGCATAAGTGGGGCCTGCGCATCGGTACCGACAATAGCCAGGCACGGCCCTTCGCCGGCTTGAAGTTCTACGGATTGGAGGCACGACCCTTGGGAGAGGCCGGGCAATATAAGTAGAAGGTCAATCGCAATGACTGCGAGGAGTCCCAGAGCGAGCGCTGTGGTAATGCAGATTGTGGCCCATTTGCAGATGCGAGCGGGCTTCCTCAGTTTGGCTATCGTCTGTTCGCGGCTGATGGTTTCATTCGATATAGATGCGTTTCGGTGGACCATAACCCCTCCAATCGGCGTTTTGGATGATACTTGTATCATATCAAAATTAACGATAAACGATAAATAATTACTAATAATGAGTAAGTAATGATTGAAAACGATTAGCGTGAGCTATTAGCTCATTTTGGATGCCGGAGTTTGGCGTTCGGGGGATGAGGACAAATGCCAAAAACTTCCCGTGATCGCGCAAGCGTTCCATCGCGCTTCCCTAATTCATCTGGGAAAACAACTGCAAACGATTGCAAGTAACCGGTGAACGGTCGAAAACTACCGTTCACCGATAATCTCAAAACTGGTTCTAACTGGTATTAAGTCAAAAAGACCAATTCACATATCTTCACAATGACCTGCAATTTTTCTTCACGCTATTTTTAGCCGCCCTGCGTTGTTTAGACACAGGAAAAGATCCGATCTTTTGCCAAAACATTTCGAAACGGTTTCAAAACCGCAGGTAGAAGTGTTAACGACCGGTAAACGGTCGATTTATCACCGTGAGCGGTGCAAAAACGTTTTACCGTATGAATCAACGAAAGCGACCTCTTCTGGGGTGATATAGTGACAACAACACGTCACGTGGTTACTACCAGTTTAGAAACCACTGGTCTTCAAAGAACGCTTTCTAAGAAGCTTTAAGGGCGAGCGCCCGCTGGCTTCCGAAAATCATCGGACTCAGATTGTACACACCTTCGGAAGGGAAATTTGAATGGTTGGCTTTATTCTTACCGGTCATGGACAGTTCGCACCCGGCCTTGCAAGCGCTATCGCTATGGTTGCCGGCGACCAGCCTGCTTTTACCGTCGTTCCTTTTGAGGGCGACCAGGCTGCTTCCTACGGTGAGGATCTCCGCGCCGCTATTACCGCCATGCGCGAGGAGTGCGATGGCGTGCTCGTCTTTACCGACCTGCTTGGCGGCACCCCGTTCAACCAGTCGATGATGATTGCCCAGGATGTCGACAACGTCGAGGTTCTGACTGGCACCAACCTTCCCATGGTTATTGAGCTTCTGTTCCTCCGCGGCAATGCCACGCTCGCCGAGCTTGGCGAGCAGGCCGTGACCGTTGGCCAGACGGGCATCACCGCCCAGACGGTCGCATCCGTTGCCGACTCCGAGGAAGAGGATATCTTCGGCGACGAGGATGGCATCTAATGGCCGATTTCGGAGCCAACGTCCTGAGCTCCTCGGTCGCCCTTTTAGGCCTGCTTGCCATCATGGGCTTGATTTACACCATCTGGTCGCAAATCAACATGAAGAAGAAGCAAAAGTACTTCAAGGAGCTGCACACCGAGCTCAAGCCGGGTCAGGAGGTTCTTTTCGCCGGCGGTATCTACGGAACCGTCAAAGGCATCGAAGGCGAGAAGGTCCAGATCAAAGTCCGATCCGGAGCCGTCGTAGATGTTTCGCGTTACGCGATTCAGGAAATCAAGTAACTGTCGTCAGCAAATAACGAAAGGAAGCTGATCAACATGGCAGAACCCAACATTCTTCTTACCCGCATCGATAACCGACTGGTTCATGGTCAGGTTGCCACCCAGTGGAACTCCACTCTGGGCTCCAACCTCATCCTCGTCGCCAACGACGACGTGGCGACCAACACCATGCGCCAGAACCTCATGAAGATGGCCGCTCCCGCCGGCGTCGCTACGCGTTTCTTCTCTCTGCAGAAGACCATCGACGTCATTGGCAAGGCGAGCCCGCGCCAGAAGATCTTCATCGTGGCCGAAACACCGGAAGACGTGCTTACGCTCGTCAAGGGCGGTGTGCCTATAAAGAAGGTAAACATCGGCAACATGCACATGTCGGAAGGAAAGCGCCAAGTCGCCACCTCCGTCGCAGTTAACGACGAGGATGTCGCTGCGTTTAAAGAGCTGCAGGAATTGGGGGTGGAGTTGGAGATCAGGCGCGTTCCGAGCACGCCTGTTGAGGACACGAGCAAGCTCTTCTCGTAATCCTCGTGATCCACGTTGTCAGGAGTGAAACCCTGACGTTCTGTACGTGATATCCAAAGTGCGTACATTCATTTTGAAAGGAGGAGCAAGATGGAATACTCGATCATCCAGATCGCTCTGGTCTTCGTCGTCACGTTCATCGCGGCAATCGACCAGTTTGACTTCCTCGAGTCTCTCTATCAGCCCATCGTCACCGGCGCCGTCATCGGTCTTATCCTTGGCGACCTCAACACCGGTCTTCTCGTGGGTGGTACTTATCAGCTCATGACGATCGGCAACATGCCGATCGGAGGCGCTCAGCCGCCTAACGCCGTCATTGGCGGCATCATGGCAGCCATTCTCGCTATCGCTACGGGTCTCGAGCCCAACGCGGCAGTCGGCCTTGCCATTCCGTTCGCCCTGCTTGGTCAGCTCGGCGTTACCCTGGTCTTCACGCTTATGTCCCCGCTTATGTCCACGGCCGATAACATGGCTCATAACGCGGACACCAAGGGCATCGAGCGCCTGAATTACTTCGCCATGGCTCTGCTCGGCCTGATCTTCGCTGTCGTCGTCACCCTGTTCTTCATCGCTGGCGCTACCATTGGTCAGACCATCGCTTCTGCCATCCCGACTTGGCTGCAGACCGGTCTGTCCGCTGCAGGCGGCATGATGCGCTTCGTCGGCTTCGCCGTCCTGCTCAAGGTTATGATGAACCGCGATATGTGGGGCTTCTTCCTCATGGGCTTTGGCCTCGCGCTCATCACCGTTGCCAACGATTCTCTGGCAACCCCTGCTCTGCTCATCCTCGCTCTCATCGGCTTCGGCATCGCTTTCTGGGACTTCCAGCAGCAGACCGAGCTGAAGGGTGCAGCTGTTTCTGACGGAGGTGACTTCGAAGATGGCATCTAATGAGTATGTAATCCCGGAGCACTACGAGGATCTCACTCCTGCTCCGCAGCTCGACCAGAAGACCCTCAACAAGATGGCTTGGCGCTCCTGCTTCCTGCAGGCCTCGTTCAACTACGAGCGTATGCAGGCCGCTGGCTGGCTCTACTCCATCATCCCCGGTCTGGAGAAGATCCACACCAACAAGAACGACCTCGCGGCTTCCATGAGCCACAACCTGGAGTTCTTCAACACCCACCCGTTCCTCGTCACCTTTGTTATGGGCATCGTGCTTTCGCTCGAGCAGAACAAGGTTGACATCCCCACGATCCGCGCCGTCCGCGTCGCCGCAATGGGCCCGCTCGGTGGTATCGGTGACGCCCTGTTCTGGCTGACGCTCGTGCCTATCACGGCCGGCATCACCTCCAACATGGCCATCAACGGCAACGCCGCTGCGCCGATCATCTTCCTGGTGATCTTCAACGCCGTCCAGTTCGCTCTGCGCTTCTGGCTCATGAACTGGTCCTACAAGCTTGGCACCAGCGCTATTGACGCTCTGACCGCCAACATGCAGGCCTTCACGCGTGCCGCTTCCATCATGGGCGTCTTCGTCGTCGGTTGCCTGGTCGTCACCATGGGTGGCACCCAGATCAACCTCCAGATCCCCAACGGCACCACCCGTGGCCTTGCCCCTACTACCGTGATCGTATCCGAGAAGGAGGCCGAGAACTTCACCGGTATGGAGGGCATCGATACCGAGACCGCTGAGGCCGGTACCATCGCCATGACCGATGAGGACGGCAACGCCCTCACCGCCGTCGATGCCGACGGCAACGAGGTCAAGTGCGGCGTCGCCGATCTGGGCAACGGCATGGAGTCCGTGACCTACGCTACCGTCACCGAGGATCCGGTCAACTTCTCTGTTGCCGACACCCTCAACACCATCGTCCCGAAGCTCGTCCCGCTTATGCTTACGCTGCTGCTTTACTACATGTTCGCTAAGCACAGCTGGACCCCGACCAAGGGCATTCTGCTGCTCTTCGTCCTCGGCATCCTGGGCGCTGGCCCGCTTGGTCTCTGGCCGAGCATCTGGTAAGGCTCTAGCTTGAGGGGTGTGTCCCTACGCGGCTCACACCCCGACCCCTTAAGCCATGTGTATGTTAAAAGCCGCGTGCTCGAAAGAGCGCGTGGCTTTTGTTTTCTTGTTGATTCGGGTGTGGCAGACAGATAATGCTAAACACCCAAGGTAGTAGCCGAGTTTGAGAAAATGGGAGGATAGGATGGCGATCGGAGCGCGTAAGCAACCGCTGTACGATCAGCTGGTCGATATTCTGACCGAAAAGATCGACCATGAATATCGCGCCGGTGACATGATTCCTTCCGAGCGCGAACTATCGGAGCGCTATGGTCTCTCGCGCACTACGGTACGCCTGGCTCTGCAGGAACTGGAGCGTTTAGGATTGGTGGTTCGGCAGCACGGTCGCGGTACCTTTGTGACCGACCGTTCGGCAAAGGCAACCAATCTTATGCAGTCCTACAGCTTTACCGAGCAGATGCGCGCGATGGGTCGCGACCCCGAGACCACGATTCTCGAGTTTTGCGAGATGGAGGCCGATAAGAATCTGGCCGAGCATATGGGATTGCGTATCGGCGATCGCATTTTTAAGCTCAAGCGACTTCGTTCTGCCGACAACATGCCCATGATGGTCGAACGCAGCTATCTTCCGGTTCGTCAATTTCTGTCCCTAAAGCGACCGCTACTGGAGCGTAAGCCGCTTTACGATGTGATTGAGCAAGACTTTCAGCAAAAGATACGCGTGGCCGAAGAGGAGTTCTATGCGAGCATAGCCCGTCCCACCGACGCTCACCTTTTGGGAATTGTCGAGGGCTCGCCTGTGCTCGATTTGGTCAGGACTACGTATAACGAGTCAAACGAGGTTGTGGAGTATACACTCTCGGTTGCTCGTGCCGATCAGTTTAAATACAAGGTTTACCACCAGCGTAGCGACTAGTGTTCGCATTGTTTCCATATGATGATTCTTTGCATTTAACTGGTTACTACCAGATAACCAACCGAAGTGTATAATTGCACGTCAGAGGATTACTTCTAGAGAGAGGTATTAGAAATGTTCGAGAAGAGTGTCGAGGAGCTCACCGAGCTCGGCGCCCAGATCACCACGGCCGAGATTGCTCAGCAGCCCGAGCTTTGGCGTGATACGCTCAACATCTATCGCGAGAACAAGGAGGCCATCGAGGCCTTCCTGGCCGAGGCTCGCGCTATGGGCGAGGGCCGTCTGTCCGTTGTCTTTACCGGTGCCGGTACGTCCGACTACGTTGGCGATACCTGTGCCCCGTACCTGCGTCACGCTGGCAACACTGATCTCTACGACTTTAAGCCCATCGCCACGACCGACATCGTGAGCGCCCCGCGTGACTTCCTGCGCGCCGAGGATCCCACGCTCGTGGTTTCCTTTGCCCGCTCTGGCAACAGCCCCGAGAGCCTTGCCGCCGTTGCCGTTGCCAAGGAGCTCGTCCACAACGTCAAGTTCCTCAACATCACCTGCGCTCCCGAGGGCAAGCTCGCCGTCGAGTCTGCCGATGATCCCAATGCGCTGACGCTGCTCATTCCGCGCGCCAACGACAAGGGCTTCGCCATGACCGGTTCTTATTCCTGCATGACCCTGCTCTCTACCCTTATTTTCGACACTGCCTCTGACGAGCAGAAGGCCGAGTGGGTCGAGACCATCGCCAAGATGGGCGAGGAGGTCATCTCCCGTGAGCCCGAGATCGCCGATTACCTGGCTGGCGACTTCAACCGCGTGACCTACTTGGGTTCTGGCTCCTTCGGTGGCCTTGCCCAGGAGAGCCAGCTCAAGATCCTCGAGCTCGCTCACGGTCTGGTCGCTACTTCCTACGACACCTCCATGGGCTATCGTCACGGACCTAAGTCCTTCGTCGACGATAAGACGCTCGTCTTCGTGTTCGTCAACAACGACGCCTACACCCGTCAGTACGATATCGACATCCTCAACGAGATCGGTGGCGACGAGATCGCTCAGCACACCATCGCCGTTCAGCAGGAAGGTGCCACCGTCTATGAGGGTGAGTCCTTCACCTTTAAGGGCTACGAGGCACTTCCCGAGGGCTACCTTGCTCTGCCGTTCGTGATGTTTGCCCAGGCTATCAGCCTGCTCAACTCCGTGCGCGTGGGCAACACGCCCGATACGCCGAGCCCCACCGGCACGGTCAACCGCGTGGTTAAGGGCGTGACGATTCACCCCTTCACCGCTTAATCGCGTCCCCCTGTAAGGGCGCCCGTCCGCTCATAACGGCGGGCGGGCGCTTTTTGTTTTACGTGAGCTGGGTATAAGCATCACCACAGTCAACTGCTTTAGAAGCAAGGAGTGCATATGAGCACGTACGCAATTAAGGCTGACAAGTTCTTCTTGCCGGCAGGCCCGCAACTGGGCGGCTATCTTATGGTCGAGGACGGCGTCTTTGGCGCCTGGCAGGCCGACGAGCCCTCTTGCGAGATTAAGGACTACACGGGATCGTGGATCGCACCGGGCATGGTCGATACTCACATCCATGGCTTCTACAACCACTCAACTACCGATAACGATCCCGAGGGAATTGATATCAGCTCGACCGAGCTCGCCCGTCGCGGTACCACCAGCTGGCTGCCCACGACGTTCACCGATGGCGTCGAGCAGATCAAGGACGCCTGCGCCGCCATCGCCCAGGCGGACGAGGGCCGCGGCCCCGACTTCTGCGGTGCTCGCATTCAGGGCATCTACCTGGAGGGCCCCTTCTTTACCATGAAGCACGTGGGCGCGCAGAACCCCGCTTATCTTATCGATCCCTCCGAGGAGGTCTTCGATCAGTGGCAGGAGGCTGCGGGTGGGCGCATTGTTAAGAGCGCCATGGCGGCCGAGCGCGACGGTGCCGCTGCTTATGCGGCTGCTCTGAACGCCAAGGGTGTGGTGACCAGCATCGGTCACTCCGACGCCACCTACGATGAGTGCATCGCCGCCATCAACGCCGGTGCCAGCTGCTTTACGCATACCTATAACGGCCAGCGCGGGCTGCATCACCGCGAGCCCGGTGTCGTGGGTGCAGCCATGTCCACGCCCGAGACCTACGCCGAGATCATCTGTGACGGCAAGCACGTAAACCCTGCCGCCATCAAGGCACTGCTGCAGGCAAAGGGCTGGCAGCACACGGTGCTCATCACCGACTGCCTGGGTTGCGGCGGCATGCCCGAGGGCAGCTACACCAGTGGTGGCATGGACGTCATCATGAAGGACAACCTGTGCTGGCTCGCCGACGGCAAGAGCATTGCCGGCTCGGTGCTCACGCTTGCCCAGGGCGTCAAGAATATCGTCGACTGGGGCATCGCCAGCGCCGATATCGCCATTCGCATGGCAACCGAGGTGCCGGCACGCTCCGCGCACATCGAGGATAAGTGCGGCAGCATCATGCCGGGTCGCGACGCCGACTTTGTCGTGTTCGACCATGAGCTCACCCTCGTCGAGACGTATGTTGGCGGCCAGAGCGTCGGCAACGCCTTTACCGAGTAACGATAAAAAAGACGGCGGGCCCGAAATTGCTCGGACCCGCCGTATGAGTTAAACGCTCAAAAGCACCTTAACAGTTACAGCTTGTTAGCAATCTTCTTTGCCGTGCGCTTAACGCCGGCCACAAGACCTCCCGCAGGATGCTCCTTCTCGTATGCTAGGCGCTTCTCGCGCTTGGCGTATTCTTCGACGATGATGTCGCCATACTCGTCTTCGATCTTGTCGAAGAAGTCGACGGCGCCCTTAATTTCCTCGGCGGTCGGGTGTCCCTTTTGGACACCGCCGGCGAGCTTGAACGGCCCCCACGTATCAAAACCGGGGCAGCCGTAGACACCCATAAAGATGGCCTGCTTCATGCGGCAGATGCCATCGATATCCTTGCCGTACCACTTGTTTTTGCCACCGTAGGTCATAAGACCAAACACTTTGTCCTGCGGTTGCAGCACGTTAGTGAGCACGCGTGCCATGTCCTTGTCGATCTCGGAGTAATAGATGCCCGTAGCGACACCGATCAGATGATATTCGTGCAGGTTGGGATACTCGTTTTTGCCGAGCGCCTTGACGTCGAGGGTATCGATCTCGGGGTGCGCCTGGACGATGGCGTCCACGAGCTTTTTCGTATTGCCGTGATGGCGCGAGGCGTAGAGGATGATGGTTCGCATAAGAAGGCCTTTCAGCTGTAATTGCATCAATGTCTGTATGGTACCCCGTTGCATGGCTGGGATACCGGACGTATCGATGAACGTGCGGGTTTGTCCTTTTGTCAGGGCCGAGACGGGTTCTTGCGAGCAAAAAGCAGTTGTTCGAAAGGATGGGCAATGGAATACGCTCTCTCCAACGATTCGATTTCTATTAAGGTGTCCACGGCTGGCGGTTCGTTTACCTCGATTGAGGCCGGAGGTCGCGAGTATCTGTGGCAGGGCGATTCTGCCGTGTGGTCCGGCCAGGCACCGATTTGCTTCCCGATTTGCGGAGGCTTGCGCGACAACAGCGCCATGACGTTTGCCGGGCATCATGTAAAGCTCGCTCGCCACGGGTTTGCGCGCAAACAGGAGTGGAAGCTGCTGAGCCAAGGCGAGAACGAGCTGGCGATGTGCCTGGCTTCGGAGGATAACGCCGCGCTGCTGAGCGATTATCCGTACCCGTTTAAGCTTGTCGCTCGTTATACGCTTGAGGGGGATGCCGTGCGCGTCTCCTATGAGGTGACCAACGAGGGAACCGAGGACATGCCGTTCTTTATCGGCGGTCATCCCGGCTTTAAGTGTCCGCTCGATGAGGGCGAGGCCTATACGGACTACGAGTTGCGCTTTGAGAAAGACGAGGCTGCGGAGCTCTGCACCGCCGTTCCCTCGACTGGATTGATTGACGTGGCAAACCGCTCCAAGAACCCCATGGTGGGAAAGACGCTGCCCCTGTCGCACGAGCTCTTCGATTTTGCGGAGACCATCTTTGACGTGCTCGAGAGCCGTCAGGTTACGCTTTCTAAGAAGGGGGAGGACAAGGGCGTCCGCCTGAGCTTTGAGGGCTTCCCGTATCTCATTGTGTGGAGTAAGCCCGAGGGCGATTTTGTGGCAGTTGAACCCTGGGACGGCCTCTCGACCTGCTCCGATGAGGACGACGTACTTGAGCATAAGCGCGGCTGCCTTGTCGCCAAGCCCAAGGAGACCGTCGTTCGCTCGTTCACGATTGAGATTCTGTAATTCCGTTTTGTCGACTCGTATCGCGAGGCACAAGGAGCCTGCGAGATAAGGAGCTAAAAATGATCCTCACCGTTACGATGAACCCGTCTGTCGATACGCGCTATCAGCTCGATGAGCTCATTATCGACGACGTCAACCGTGTGACGCCCGAAAAGACCGCCGGCGGCAAGGGCCTCAACGTGGCCCGTGTGCTGGGTCAGCTGGGCGACGACGTTGTGGCAACCGGTCTGCTCGGCGGCCACATGGGCGCCTACATGGCTGAGCTCATGGACGCCAACGGTATTAACAACGACTTTGTGCCCATCAAGGGCGAGACTCGCATTTGCCTTAACATTCTCCACACCGGCAACCAGACCGAGCTGCTCGAGAGCGGCCCGACAATTGCCCCCGAGGAGCTCGATGCCTTTACCGCCAAGTTTACCGAGCTTGCAGGTAAGGCCGACGTCGTCACCATTTCGGGTTCGCTGCCCCGCGGTGTCGAGGCAGACTACTATGCCAAGATCACGGGCATTGCCGAGAACGCCGGCGCCAAGGTGCTGCTCGATACCTCGGGTGCTTCGCTCGAGGCCGCCCTTAAGTCCGAAATTAAGCCCGAGCTGGTCAAGCCTAACCTGACCGAGATCAACGGCCTTCTGGGCACGAGCTTTACCACCGACAATGTGGACGAGCTCCGTGCCGCGCTCGCCTCTGATGCCCGCTTCTCCGATATCCCCTGGGTCGTCGTATCCATGGGCGCTGCCGGCTCCGTTGGCTTCCACAATGGCCGTGCGTTCCGCGCAAAGACGCCCGATATCCCTGCCGTTAACGCCACGGGCTCTGGTGACTCCACTATCGCTGGCTTCGCGCATGCCATTGCTGCTGGCGCAGACGACGAGACGGTGCTGCGTACCGCCAACACCTGCGGCAAGCTCAACGCCATGGATCCCATGACCGGCCATCTGGTCATGGACCGTTGGGACGAGGTCTACAACGGCGTTGTCGTGACCGAGCTGTAAGAGCTTGGGCGACGGCCCCGGCATCGGTTGTTTGCTTATGGTTAGAGCCGACGACAAGTGCGGTAGCATTATGCCGGGGCGCGACGCCGACGCTGTCGTGTTCAATCCCGACCTTACCCTGGTCGAGACGTATGTGGGTGGCAACAGCGTCGGTAACGCGTTTACCGAGTAGCCGCCAAAGAAGTGATCCGAGAGGGGATTTAGATGATTTACGGTGCATTAGGCGATATCGAGGAGTATCGCGGAATGCTCAAGGGCCTCGACGTGCTGATTGACTGGCTCGAGGAGAACGATCCGGCGGACCTCGAGGTCGGTAGCCATCCGATTCTTGGCGACAAGGTCTTTGCGAACGTCATGGCTCCCACGACGCGTCCCGAGGCCGAGGCTCACTACGAGACGCATCAGCGCTATCACGACCTGCAGATTGATGTTGAGGGTCGCGAGGCCTTTAAGGTCGCCACGGGCAGCCTGACGCTGGTCCAGGAGTTTGACGAGAAGGACGACTACGATCTGGTCGATTCCGATGCCTCGATCGCCGGCGATCTTGCTGATGACAAGTTTGCGCTGTTTGTTGCCGGCGAGCCTCACATGCCCACGCTCGAGTTCCCGGGCGATGGTGCACAGCCGGTCAAGAAGATCTGCTTTAAGCTGCTTGCAGATGCTTACTGGGAGGAGTAGCGCGCTGCTCGGCTGAGTTGTTCGTCTGATGGCGTGATTCCATTGAGGAGCGCGCTTGGGCCCCGCTGATCGCGGCTCCTTTGGGGATTGCGGTTGGCGGGGCTTTTTGTTGTTTGAGCTGGATTCATTGGAGCGGTCAAATTAGGCTGAACGACGCAGTTATTGAGACGCAATTGACGCTAAATGGATTGAAGAATAATTAAAATAGCTGTGGATACGAGAAATAGCTAATGGATGGGAGCTCTTTATGGGACTCAGCACAACCGCTTTAATTCCTAGGCGCGCTTTCTTGGCGTTGGGGCTCACAGCTGCTTCCGCTTGCCTCACCGCATGCTCCGGGAAGGGGAGCTATGATGATGGCTACGCTGCGGGCTATGCTGCTGCTCAGGCAGACGCTGCCGGAAAAGAGAAGGATGGCAGCGGCGGGGACGGCGATATCCCCGTATCGGGTATTGAGTACACCATCACGGGGGCGCAACGCGGAGTAGAGCAGCTTGATCACAGTAAGTCGCTTTTGATTTTGAATGTAACTGCTAAAAATGTGTCGGACGATTTGCAGGATGCACATTTTGCAGGTAATGAAATTTTAGCATTCCAAGATGGAAAGGGGCTTAATTCGGGCGTGCTTGTGGAAGGCCTTGATCTTCCTGAATCGCGCCAAATACAACCAGGTGCCGTGCTTGAGGGTTGGTTTGCTTACGAGCTGATTGACGAAACGACGCCGGTTGAATGCGAAGCTGGTGGCCAAACTTCATCCTCTGGTGATGAGAATGCTATCTATGGTCTGACCAATCCGCAAACAATTGATTTGAGCACCCTTTAATCCCTGCTCATAGTATAAAAGCTGTTGTGGTTCTCTCAGGGGGGGCGTTTGGGCCCCGCTGATCGCGGTTCCTTTGGGGATTGCAGTTGGCGGGGCTTTTTGTTGAGTAGGGGAGTTTCCGGCGGCGTTGTGCTTGGATTGGCGGATGCGCGCCCGAAATCGGCAACAAAAAAGCCGCCAGAAGGCGGCTATCTTGTGCAATGGAGCCAGCGACCGGGCTCGAACCGGTGACCCCCGCTTTACGAGAGCGGTGCTCTACCAACTGAGCTACGCTGGCGGCCATGTGGTGACGCAACTGAGGCGTCAACGGCTGTCTATGATACGGGACATCGCAAATCCGCGCAAGTGTTCTGACGGCTTTTCTCACTTTAAATGCACTAATATTGGAGACGCGATGTCTGCGGCGTCCATCTGGCGCTTGACCAGCTGTTGAGTTGGTGGTCGACGTCCCGCTCGTATGGGTCTCAAACAGAATGGGGCAGCCATGGCTCAACCCAAGATCCTTCTCACACGCATCGACGACCGTTTCATTTACGGACAAGACGTTGAGCTGTGGAACGAAGCCGTGGGTTCCAACCTTGTCCTAATCGTCAACGATGAGATCGCGGCAGATTCGCGCCAATGGGCACCCATGAGGGTGGCGGCGCCAGAAGGCGTTTGGACGCGGTTTTTCTCGGTACAAAAGGTCATCGACATCATTCATACCGCAACGCCTCGCCAATTGATTCTGATCATGGTGGCCTCACCCTCCGATGCGCTCGCGCTGGTTAAGGGCGGTGTGCCAATAACCAAGATTAGTATCGGCCATATGCGGGCGGGGGAGGGCAAGCGCTCTGCAACGCCTGCCGTTGCCGTAGGCGATACAGACATCGCCGCCTTCAAAGAGTTGCAAAAGCTCGGTATAGAGCTAGAAATCCGCTATCTCCCCAGTTCCGCCCCCGATCCCATCGGCAATCTGTTCAACTGATCCCTTGGGGACGGAGGAAAACGGATCATTTTGCCTTCGTAGGGGATCTGTGTGGCGCTGTCCGCCAAAACTATGCCGGTTTACTACGATGAATTGCTTATCGCCGAGCATGCCAAATTTGCAGAGAATAAAACCGCAGGTAAACGAGTTGCTAATTTTTTATAAACCAGCGCGTGGTCGGACATAGTGGGTTCATCGTAGTAATTCGGCATAGTATTTGTTATGTCACCAATTCGGTGGAATCGAAAAGAAGGATTTAGGAATGAAGCAGCGCCCGTCGGCGGTGGTGCCGGGGGGCGCTGCTGTGCGGTATGTTGCGTTGTGGGCTTAGTGCCTCATAAAGTGGTATTCGATCACATTGCTGTAGGGGTGACCCGGGCCCACAATGCCCTGCGGGAACAGCGGCTGGTGCGGTGTGTCGGGGTACATCTCTGCCTCGAGGGCAAAGCCGGCGCCCCAGCTATAGTTGGCATCGTCCTTGGCGTGCTCGTCGCCCAGCCAATTGCCAGTGTAGAGCTGCACGCCCGGGGCGGTGGTGTAGTAGTCCAGCTCGCGGCCGGTCCACATCTCCTCGACATGTAGGGCGCGACGCAGGTTGCGGCCGTACTGATAGCCATCGATGCACAGGCAGTGATCGTAGCCACGGGCCTGCTTAATCTGTGGATCGTCGGCCTCCATGCCAAGCGCGACGGGGCGCAGCTCACGGAAGTCAAACGGCGTGCCCTCGACCGGAGCAATCTCGCCGGTGGGGATGTTCTGCTCGTTGATGGGCAGGTAGTGGGCAGCGTTAGCAACAAAGAAGTGCTCACAGTCCATGCCGGCGTTGTGACCGGCAAGGTTGAAGTACGTGTGGTTGGTCATGGACACGTACGTGGCACGGTCGCTCTCGCAGCCGTATTCGATACGGAAGCAGCCAGTGTGCGTCACGGTAAACACGGCCGTAAAGGTGCGGTTGCCGGGCAGGCCCAACTCGCCATCCTCAAGCGAGGTGGTCATGCGCACGGCATTGTGGACCTCGTCGAGCTCAACATCCCACACGCGCTTGTGCAGGCCATGTTCAAGATCGCTGTGCAGGTTGTTGGCTCCCTCGTTGGCCGGCATATGCCAGTCCGTGCCGTCGATGGTGATCGTGGCACCTGCAGTGCGGTTAGCCACAGGTCCGATGGTCGCGCCAAAGCAGGCGGGGTTGTCAAAGTAATCCTCGAGCTTATCGAAGCCCAGCACCACATCGCGAACGTTGCCGGGAATGTCGGGCACATCGATACCAAGCACGGTGGCGCCATAGTCCATAATGCGAACGCAGATCTCGGGCCCGTTGAGGGTGTAACGATGAACGGGGGTACCGCACGGCGCGGTGCCGAAAAGCTCGGAAGTGATCATTTGGTTCCTAACATCGAGGTATTTCCGACAAACTGTAGCGCGAACAGGCGAGATTATCACTACACCCCACTAAAGCAGGGAGTATTTTTCTCAAAAAAGTGATGATTGGAGCTGTGCGGGTGTTCATTTTTGACGCGCACGAGTCTGATACAATTTGTTCGTTACTGTTTGAATGATATGCACGCATAGAACGGCGAGGATTCATCGTGATTAAGGCAGAGCGACAGGATAGGGTTCGTCAGCTGCTCGAGGAGCAGGGCACGGTCTCGGTCAAGGAGATTTCGGATGCACTGGGTGTCTCGGATATGACGATCCGCCGCGATCTCGAGGAGCTTGCGAGCCTGGGCGAGATCGAGCGCGTGCACGGTGGAGCCCGCAGTGCGCAGGGCCGTCCACATGCTATGTTGCGCCATGAGTATTCGCACAGCGAAAAGCGCACCAAGCATGCCGAGGAAAAGTTGCAGATCGCGCGCCGCGCCGTGGAGCTCATCGAGGAGGGCTCGACCATCTTTTTGGGTACGGGCACCACGGTTGAGCAGATGGCCTCGATGCTGCCGGCATTTCGTCTGCGCATCGTGACCAATTCGCTTTCGGTGTTTAACCTGCTCGAGGCGCGCGAGGACTGCGACCTGTGCCTAGTGGGCGGCATGTACCGTCGCCGTACCGCCGCTTTTGTGGGACCAACGGCCGAGGATACCCTGCGTGCGCTGGGTATCGACGCGGCGTTTATCGGCGCCAACGGCATTCTGGATGGCGACGTGTCTACGTCTAATATGGATGAGGGTCGTATCCAGCAGCTCGCCTTTAGCAAGGCCGACTCGCGCTATCTGATCGCCGACTCCAGTAAGATCGGCAAGCGCGACTTCTACACCTTCTGCCGCCTGGACAGTTTGGACGCCGTGGTGTGCGAGCCGAGTATCGCCGCCGAGGATCGTGTCGCCATCGAGGAACATACGCAGGTCATCTGCTAGCTAACGCTGCAGACGATACTTCTGCCCCCTGCCGGCGCGGGGATTATCGCTTCACAATGACGCGCAAATAATTTTAGGCAACAAGGATGAGGCTATTCTGGGATATGACTAGACTCCGTATTTCGTCTTTATGTCCCTTGAGAATGAATCGTAGTCTTCATAGAGCCCCTCTCTGCTTTCATCCTCGGCGTGGCTTACACGTTCAAGGAGCTTATCCTTTGGAGCCTCTTTTGTTATTGCGGCCTCGCTATCGGGTATTGTGGATTGCAAGAATAGTTCTAGAGCATAGACGTCTTTGAGTATGTAGCCCGTCGAACGACCCGCCCCTGTTTTTTCGATTGCGCTGCAACTAACAAGCTGACTGAGGGTTCGTTTAACGGTAACCTCGCTGATATCGGGGCAGTTGGATCGGATGTCTGATTTCTTAATGACGCCGGGTCTCTGTTGAAATAGAACGGCGATGCGCGCTTGCTTCGACATGGGACGAGTGCTTGATTCAATTAAGGTACGCTGCTCGAGCTGTCGGTAGGCGGCCAGTGTTGTTCCGAGCATGAAACGGATAAAGGGTGCTTCGGTGTTTTGATTTTCATTCCATCCAGTGGAGCTTGCAGCGAGGGCGTTGTAGTAGAGCGCCTTGTTGTCTTCAATAAGTCGTTCGATGCTGATGTAACGCGCAACGTCGTATCCAGTCTTTTCGAGTAGCAGCGTTGTAAGGAGCCGGCTCATCCTGCCATTGCCATCGTTGAAGGGATGAATACTGACAAAATCGAAGATAAAGCGGAGCGATATAAGGAGGGGATCGCAAACTTGGCGAGATAAAGCATCGTTGAGGGACTGGCAGGCTTCTTTAATAAGTCCCGGGGTTGCTAGAGCCGAAGGGGGCCTAAAGCGCACAAATCGATTACCTTGATCGTCAATGGAGACGATTTCGTTATCGCTATCCTTCCAATGGCCTCCATACGAGATTGCCGTGTGCGCCATGAGGTCACGATGCAACTGCAAAATGACCGATGGCGTTACGGGAATGGAATCGTGTTGCTCGTGAATAAGCGACAGCACATCTCGGTATCCAGCGATTTCTTCCTCTGCGCGGGAGCTTGGCTTGGCGGAATACGCCATGATTGCTTTGAGTCTTTTTTGGGTGGTAACAATTCCTTCAAGTCCGTTGGAGGATTGGGTGCTTTGGATCTTAGCTTCCTCCATAAGGGACGATAGGAGTTCGGGTTTGACTTGACTCAGAACAAGCTGTCGGCCTTTATGCTCGCGTATCGAGAGGAGGAGGTTGGTGATTGGAGTTGCTTCGAGTTCCGCTGGGACTGTGGTGTAATCGAACTGGCGCATGCGGCTCCTTTCGGTATCACGAACATACTTTCGATATCATAATACCATTAAATGATACCGAAAGTATGTTCGTGATACCGAAAACTAGAAATCATGCTTCATAACTGCTTGGAAAGTTTGGATTTGACTATCTTATTGTCTTGATCTGTAACAGGTAGACGGTCGAAAGTGGGCTACGTGTTACAGATTTAGACATTTCTGCTCGGGCGTTCTGTTTGTCTCGATCCGTAACAGCTGGGGCCGAAAATCCCTGCTAGATGTTACAGATCGAGACAAATGAACCGCGTGGCCTGGCCGAAAAACAAAAAGGCCCCAAGCGCAACACGGCGGGTTTCCGAGGAGGGCCACAAGGGGGCTGCCGGCGACAC
>CAJJZO010000002.1 GCA_905197585.1 uncultured Collinsella sp. | reverse complement strand
TTCTCTGACGCATGAAGACTGTTGATAGCCCGCTCGAACCCTTCACACATCTGGACCTCGTCGATCATGACGATATTCCGGCAACCCTCAATATAGTGCTTTTCCACATATGTATGCAGCGCATGGTATTCCGCCAACGGCTCGAACTCAAGTAGATTGAAGTTGACGTGTATGACGTTGGCCGAGGGGTCGTTTGAATGAAGTTGGCTGGCAAACGCCTCAAGCAATTTCGATTTTCCGCATCGCCTGATTCCGGTGATCACCTTGATATCAGGCGTACCTGCCACCTTGGAAAGCTTGCTCATGTAGAACGGGCGATTAATAAGTCTCATGGCAATCCACTTCGCAAAATTAAGATTAACTGAAAAACGCGAAGTACAATAAAACATATACTTCGCGTTTTTGAGAAATCCTAGATTTCGCGTAATTATGTTCGCCAAGCTATCGCAAACCCGACACGGGTGAGATCTCCGCCTGATTGACCCTGCGCAGCAGTCCGAAGCGAAAGACGCGAGTCCTCAGACCGCTCCGGTAAAGTGAGGGCCGCGACGGTTACCGCGGCCCTCTTGAGAAACGTGTGCGATTGTCAATCGCTCGCGCTAGTCTTCCTTGCGGCGGAAACGAGCAAGAAAGACTCCGATTGCGGCGATCGCGGCACCCAGGCCGCCGATCGCGGCGACGGTCTCCACCGTTTGATCACCGGTGCTCGCAAGTGAGTTAGCGGAGTTTCCACCCTGAGCCTTGTCACCAGCGGGCTTTCCCGCCTGGGCGCCATCGTTCGAACCGCCGGATGTCTGCCCACCGTTGCCGGAACCCTGATTGCCACCGGACGCACAAAGCCCCTTCTGCAGTACACGGTACAGCCAAGTCACCGCAGGCCGGGGCGGGGGAGCCGAATTTCCCACTGAGCGACTCTGCTTGCAGCCGGAGCGAAAGGGGGAAACTCGGCCCCTCCCGCCCCGGCCGGACAGGTCACACTACACCGTGTACTGCGGCAGGTCCTGCAGGGCGATGACGTCCATGCCCATGTCGTTGGCGCTGCCGTGACCCTGCTGGTCCTCGCGCACGGCCTCGATGGCACTCACGTAGGTGTTGGCGGCAGACATCGCCGTCACGCAGGTCACGCCACGACGGACGGCCTCGGTGCGTAGCAGGTAGCCATCGCCACGCGAGCCCGGGCCATACGGCGTATTGACGATCACCGCAATCTTGCCATCGGCGATGAGGTCACCAATGTTGGGACGCTCGCCGTCGTGCGGGCCGCTAATCTTTTCCACGACCTCGCACGTCACGTTGCCTCCACGCAGCACGCGCGCCGTGCCCTCGGTGGAGCAGATATCAAAGCCCAGGTAGCGCAGGATACGGGCGACCGAAAGGATATGACGCTTGTCACGGTCGCACACGCTGATGAACACCTTGCCGGCGCTCGGGTCGGGCAGCTTGTAGTCAATCGCCAGTTGCGTCTTGGCGTATGCCTCGGGATAGCTCTTGGCGATACCCATGACCTCGCCCGTCGACTTCATCTCGGGCCCCAGGATAACGTCGGCGCCCGGGAAACGGCCCCAGGGCATAACGGCTTCCTTCATGCAGAACCAATCGAGCTGACGCTCGTCGCTCGGCAGGCCCAAGCTCGCGATGGAATCGCCTGCCATGATGCGCGCCGCGCACTTGGCCAGCGGCACGCCGGTTGCCTTGGAGATGAACGGCACGGTGCGGCTCGCGCGCGGGTTTGCCTCGATCACGTAGACGGTCTCGCCCTTGATGGCGTACTGCACGTTGACCAGGCCGCGTACGCCCAGCGCCATCGCGATGCGGCGCGTGGTCTCGCGAAGCTTTGCCTGCAGGCTCTCGCTAAAGCTGAACGGCGGGATGCAGGTCGCGGAGTCGCCAGAGTGGATACCGGCCTCCTCGATATGCTCCAGGATACCGCCGATATAGACCTTTTCGCCATCGCACAGGGCGTCGACATCGGACTCGATCGCACCCTCCAGGAAGCGGTCCAGGTACACCGGGTAGTCGGGGCTAATGCGCGCAGCCTCGGCCATGTAATCGCGCAGATGCTCGGCATCGTAGGCGATCATCATGCCGCGGCCGCCCAGCACGTAGCTCGGACGCACCAGCAGCGGGTAGCCGATGTGCGCGGCCACGGCCTCGGCCTCCTCAAACGAGGTGGCCTGGCCCGCCGGCGGGTACATGATGCCAAGCTTGTCGAGCAGAGCGGCGAAGCGCTCGCGGTCCTCGGCAAAGTCGATGGCATCGGGCTTGGTACCCATGATGTTCACGCCGCTCTCCTCGAGCATACGCGCCAGCTTAAGCGGGGTCTGGCCGCCGAGCGTCACCACGACGCCGTCGGGTCGCTCAACGTCGATAACGTCCATGACGTCCTCGTAGGTGAGCGGCTCAAAGTACAGGCGGTCGGATGTGTCGTAGTCAGTCGAGACGGTCTCGGGGTTGCAGTTGACCATGATGGTCTCGAAGCCGCGGGCCGCCAGCGCGTAGCTCGCGTGCACGCAGCAGTAATCGAACTCGATACCCTGGCCAATGCGGTTGGGGCCGGCGCCCAGGATCATCGCTTTGGGCTTGTCCGCCGGCGTGGTCTCGTCGGGAGCCACGCACTTCTTGGCATCCGGGCTCGTGCGGTAGATGTTCTCGTACGTCTTGTAGTGGTATTCCGTGGCGCTCGAGAACTCCGCAGCGCAGGTGTCGACCGTCTTCATGCTGGGAACCACGCCCAGACCCTTGCGGTAGGCGCGCACAAAGCGCTCGTCCGAGCCGGTCAGCGCGGCAATCTCGGCGTCGCTCGTACCATACTGCTTGAGCAGGCGCATCGCGTCGGCGTCGATATCCTCCACACGCAGGTCGCGGATGCTCTCCTGGACCCGCACCATATCGTTGATACGGTTGAGGTACCACGGATCGATACCGCAGATGGCATGGATGCGAGCGATGTCCCAGCCACGGCGCAGGGCCTCGACCACAAAGAAGATGCGGTGCTCGGTCGGCGTTGCCACGGCTTGAGCGAGCTCATCGTCGCTCAGCTTGTCGGCACCTTCCTTGCCACCGGCACAAATGCCCTGATGCCCGTCCTCCAGCGAACGCATGGCCTTGCCGAAGGCCTCCTCAAAGGTGCGGCCGATCGCCATAATCTCGCCCACGGCCTTCATGCGCGTGGTGAGCGTGGGGTCGGTACCCTTGAACTTCTCGAAGGCAAAGCGCGGCACCTTGACCACGCAGTAGTCGATCGTGGGCTCAAAGCAGGCGGGCGTTGCCTTAGTAATGTCGTTAACGATCTCGTCAAGCGTGTAGCCCACGGCCAGGCGCGCGGCGGCCTTAGCGATGGGGAAACCCGTGGCCTTGGAGGCCAGTGCGGACGAGCGGCTCACGCGCGGGTTCATCTCGATGACGATCAGGCGACCGGTGTTGGGGTTCACGGCAAACTGCACGTTGGAGCCACCGGTCTCGACGCCGATCTTCTCCAGAATGGCGAGCGAGGCCACTCGCATGCGCTGATACTCAAGATCGGAGAGGGTTTGCGCCGGCGCCACGGTGATGGAGTCGCCGGTATGCACGCCCATGGGGTCGAGGTTCTCGATGGAGCACACGATGATGCCGTTGCCGGCGTGGTCACGCATGACCTCCATCTCATACTCTTTCCAGCCCTCGATGGACTCCTCGACCAATACCTCGTGGACAGGTGAGAGCTCCAGGCCCTGGCTCACGATGGAGACGAGCTCCTCGTGAGTATGCGCGATGCCACCACCGGCGCCGCCGAGGGTAAAGCTCGGACGCAGCACGCAGGGATATCCCACGCGCTCGGCGATGGCCTCGGCGTCAGCCACGCTGTAGGCATAGCCCGAGCGCGCGACCTCCAGGCCGATCTCGGCCATGGCCTCGTTAAAGAGCTTGCGGTCCTCGCCGCGCTCGATGGCGGCAAGGTCGCAGCCGATCATCTCGACGCCGTACTTGTCGAGCGTGCCGTCCTTTGCCAGTTCGACGGCGGCGTTCAGACCGGTCTGGCCGCCCAGCGTGGGCAGCAGCGCGTCCGGGCGCTCTTTCTTGATCACGCGCTCGATAAACTCGGCGGTGATGGGCTCGACATAGGTGCGGTCGGCCAAGCCCGGGTCGGTCATGATGGTCGCCGGGTTGGAGTTGACCAGGATGACCTCAAAGCCATCCTCCTTGAGCACCTTGCAGGCCTGGGCGCCAGAGTAGTCGAACTCGCAGGCCTGGCCAATGACGATGGGGCCCGAACCAATAACGAGGATACGCTTGATGTCAGTACGTTTCGGCATGTTAGTTCTCCTCGGTCTCGGTCGCAGCGGAACCATTGTCGGCAAAGTTCCAGCCCTGCAGGCGGTCCTTCGCGGTGTCGATGTCCAGGTAGTTCTCCTCGCCGTCCATGAGTCGCGTAAAGGCAGTAAAGAGATAGTGGGCATCGGTGGGTCCGGGCGAGGCCTCGGGGTGGTACTGCACCGAGAAGCACGGCGCGTCGAGCAGCTGGATGCCCTCGGCGGTGCCGTCGTTGAGGTTCACATGCGTCAGGCGAATGCGGCCGAAGCGCTCGTTCATCACGACTGGCGCGATGCCGCGGCGCACCCAGACGCGCAGATCCCCATCGGCCGCATGCTCGGTCTCGCCGCCGGAAAGCTCGGGGACAAGCTTGCCCAAGCTGGGGAACAGCAGACCAAAGCCATGGTTTTGCGCGGTAATCTCCACGCGACGGCTTACCAGGTTCATGACCGGCTGGTTGCCACCGCGGTGACCGAACTTAAGCTTTTCCATCTGAGCGCCGCAGGCCAGGTTGATCATCTGGTGACCAAGACAAATACCAAAGACCGGCACCTTGCCGATCAGCTGCTGCACCTGCTCGTAGGTCTCCACCACGGCGTCGGGGTCGCCGGGACCATTGGACAAAAAGACACCGTCGGGATTCATGTCGAGCACCTGCTGGGCGGGCGTATCCCACGGCACGACGGTAAGGTCGCAGCCGGCGCGGACCAGCCCCTCCAGAATGCCGCGCTTCACACCGCAGTCGTAGGCGACCACTTTGTGACGGGCAGGAGCGGCAGCCGTAAGCGCAAAGTCATGCGTGGCAGGCAGGTCGGCGGCCACAAACTCGTGAGGTACGGGGCAACTTACGGTCTTGACCAGGTTCTCGCCTACCAGCGTGGGCGCAGCGGCCAGACGCTCGGCAAGCTCGTCGACGTCGAAGATCTCGGTCGAAATAATGCCCATCTTGGAACCATTGTCGCGCAGGTGGCGCACCAGGGCGCGAGTGTCGACACCCTCGATAGCGACGATGCCGTGAGCGCGCAGGTACTCCGGCACGCTGACGGCCGAGCGCCAGTTAGAAGGCGTGGCGCACATGTCGCAAACGATCATGCCGCGCATGGCCGGAGCGCTCGCAGGGCGCACGGCGTCGCCGGGGAAGGCCGACTGGACGTCGGTCTCGTCGATACCGTAGTTGCCGATCTGCGGATAGGTCATGGTTACGATTTGGCCGGCATAACTCGGGTCGGTCATGACCTCAAAGTAGCCCTCGAGTGAGGTGTTGAAGCAGACTTCGCCGGTCGCGGTGCCCTCGGCGCCGCATGCACGTCCATAAAAAATGGTCCCATCCTCAAGATACAGGATGCAGGGACCGCAGGTGCCCTTGCTGGTTTTGGCCAGCATACGCTGGCAAAGCTCGCTGGGCGCGAAGGTGCGGGCGGCAGCGCCCGCGGTATGGTTGTTCGCCATAATTCTCCTTCCCGGTCTCACAGGACCGGCTTAAAGGTGTGTAGTTAGGCCTCGCGGTATTGTAACCGCAAGCATGCCTCATGGCGTTAATTTCATCGAAATGTTTACGAAATGATAATTATGACTTTCTATGCATAATGATTTCTCTGGGACGGGGATTAAAAAATCATCCCGCGGGGCTTATGGCTCACGCGGGATGATGGCGTCTTACTTTTTCTTGTCCTGTTCCAGCAGTTCGGACGGTGTGCGATCGGGCTTGCCGCCGCGGAAAATCTCGCGGCCATGCAGACGATGCTCCAGGTCACGCTCGGCCTTTTCCTCGTCAATCTTGGTCTGGCTCACCACCGGATCCTCAATCAACGACGACACCGAGTTCACCTGCTTCTGAATGCGCTCGGCGATGGTGTCATCCATACTCACGATGCGCATCTTCCAGTCGATACTCGTGGCGTTGGATGAGCTCTTGGTCCACACGAACGTCAAAATGGCGCTCTGGTGGCCCCGCGCGGGGAACATGCCAAAGAAGGAATCGTGCTGAATGTTGCTATCCTCGTCGATATAGGCGTGAACGTTATACACCACGCGGTCGATCTTATCGTTGAGCAACGCGTTGGTCGCAAGCGCCGCGGCCTGAATCTGCCCGTTGGACAGCAGCTCGAGCTCGTTGGCAGACGATGTGTCCAACACCGTCACCTCGACCGTGCCCGTGCGTTCATCGGCTTCATCGACGGTGAAGTCGAGCGGGAACTGCGTAAAGCCATTGCCCCACTCAAGGCCGCCCTTCAGCGCCCTCGAAACGGTATCGACCGAAACGCTCTCGGACAGGTTGGCGGTGTTCAGACGACGCATCACGCCGTAGCCAATCTGCATGCCCACGATCAGCACCAAAATACCGATGACCACGGCCATCGCGGTCTTCGTAATGGTATGGCTCACCTGCGAGCCCGAAGGATCGTCCTCGGACAGCGGGTCGATATGTTTTGCCTGGCTCGCGCGGTCCTCGCTGCGCAGCTGCGCTAGCGCCGCTTTGTCACCGCGCTTGGCCGCGGCCTCCTTCTCACGCATGCGCTCAGTTCGCTTTTTGGCAAGCGTCGGATCCAAGACGCCGGATGCATCGATTTCGGAGAATAACTCCGTCACTTCTTCCGGAGTCAAAGGGTTCTTGTCAGCCATAAACTTCCTGTCATATCAATCAGTCGAGCTCGTGCGCACGCGCACCTTCGAACTGCATTCGATAGTAACGGGCATAGGTGCCGCCACGGGCGAGAAGCTCCTCGTGCGTGCCACGCTCCACAACGCGACCATGCTCAACGGTCGCAATCTCATCGGCATGCTTAATGGTAGAAAGGCGGTGGGCGATGATAATCGTGGTGCGGCCGCGTGCCAGCTCTTCGAGCGACGCCTGCACCGCCTCCTCGCTCTCGTTATCCAAAGCACTCGTCGCCTCGTCCAAAATCAGGATCTTGGGGTTCTTGAGAAACACGCGCGCGATGGCAACGCGCTGCTTCTGTCCGCCCGAAAGACGGCTGCCGCGCTCGCCCACCACGGTGTCGTAGCCCTGCGGAAGCGACTCGATAAAGGCATCGATGTTGGCGCGACGGGCCGCCTCGGCGATCTCTTCCGCCGTAGCGCCCGGCTTGCCGTAGGCGATGTTCTCGCCAATCGTACCGTCAAACAGATAGACATCCTGCTGCACCAGGCCGATGGCGCGACGCAGGCTCTGCTGCGTCACATCACGCACGTCCTGGCCGTCGATGCTAATGGATCCGGCAGCCACGTCATAAAAGCGCGGCAACAGCGAACAGGTCGTGGACTTGCCACCGCCCGAAGGGCCAACCAAAGCGATGGTCTGCCCGGGCTTGATGGACAGATCCATATGGTCGATAACGGGACGCTCGTCGGCATAGCCCTCGCCCAGCTCAACGTCCTCGTAGTTAAAGCACACGTCGTGATACTCCACGGCGCCGGCAGTCACCTGCAGATCCGTGGCGCCCGGCTTGTCCTGGATATCCGGCGCGGTCGAGAGCACCTCGTCCATACGCTTAAAGCCGGCGATAGCCTTCTGATACGTTTCGGCCGAATTGACGAGCGTCTCAAGCGGCGTGCAGAACAGCGAAATATAGAGTGCAAAGGTCGCCATATCGACCGCCTGCAGCTGTCCCTGGGCGACCAGCCAGCCGCCCAGCAGCACCACGATCACATAGAGCACACCCGAGAGCAGGCCATACGTCGCGGTATAGACGCCCATGGCGTGATACATGTTCTCCTTGGACGAAAGATAGCGATTGTTGGAGGCGCGGAACTTGAAGCGTTCGGTCTCCTCGTTGGCAAAGCTCTTGACCACGCGCATGCCCGCCAGCGAATCCTGCAGCTGCGCATTGATGCCGCTGATCTTTTTGCGGTTGTCGCTAAAGACCTCGCGCATGCGCATGTTCTGCCAAAACATGATGACCGCAAACGCCGCCGTCACCACGGCCATGGCGAGCGCCAGCACCGGGGCAATGGTAAAGAGGATCACAAATGAGCCGATGATCTCGATGCCGCAGATGATGATCCACTCGGGCACGTGGTGCGCCGCCTCGCAGATATCGAACAGGTCGTTGACCACGCGGCTCATCATGTCGCCCGAGCTGTTGCGGTCGAAGTATGCAAAGCTAAAGCGCTCATACTGGTCGAACAGGTCCTCGCGCATTTTGGACTCCATACGCGCGCCCATCACGTGACCCCAATAGCTCACAAAATAGCGGCAGGCGCAGCGGACGGCATACATCAGCACCAAGCCCACCGCGATCATGCCGAGCGCCTGCATAATGGCAGCCTGACCCTGAGTAAATAGCCCACCGGTCAAATTGCGCAGAATAATGGGGAACGCTAGGTCAATGGCGGCAAGCACCAGAGCACAAACAGTATCAGCAACAAAAAGCCCCATCTGGGGCTTGTAATAAGACAAAAACCTCTTCAGCATAATCACCTTACGCGGTTTTACCAAACCGCGTTTCGTCTCGACGCTGCAAGTGCTCCATTTGGACAATCTGGCCTTCAATCGTCGGTCGCGTATATCCATACGCTTCCCTCCTCTTTTAGGCCACCTTGTCTCAAATGGAGCAATTTCGCTGACTTACACAAACCTGCGGGATCATCCCCGCTCGTTAAAGCTCGGCCCCGCCTAGTCGGTGCGCGATGCTGTCGCAGGCAAGCGCGCCTACGACGGTCTTGGCGTCTTCGATCTTGCCGTCGAGCACGGCGTCGATCAGCTCGTGCAGCGGCACCAGGTCCACGTTGACAAACTCGTCATCATCGGGGTTGGGCGCATCAAACTCGAGCTTGGTAGCCAAGTAGATGTGGATGATCTCATCGCAAAAACCGCAGGACGTGACAATCGACGTCAAAAAGCGAATACGACCAGCCTTAAAGCCCGTCTCCTCATGCAGTTCGCGCTTGGCGCAATCGAGCGGGTCCTCGCCCGGGTCGAGCTTGCCGGCAGGAATCTCGACCGTCACGCGGTCGATGGCGGTGCGGTACTGACGCACCAGTACGATCTTGCCGCTCTCGGTCAGTGCCACAACGGCCGCCGCACCCGGATGGCGAACGATATCGCGGGCGCTGCGGTGACCGTTGGGCAGCTCAACCTCAAGACGGTGGACGTCGAGAATCTTGCCCTTCCAGGCGCACTCCTCCGAAAGAATCTTCTCGTGCAGCTCGGCATCGTGCGGGTCGTCGTCGCCCAGCACCAGTGCCGGCTCGTCAGCGACCTCGCCACCAGGCTCGCCCTCGGCGTGCCCATACATGCGGCTGTCCTCTTCGACGATCTGCGCGTCCACGAGCTCTTCGTTCTTCTCGTCCATCCGTCTCATTCCTCTCGGATTTTAGGCATCCCAGGCGTCGCGGCCGCGCAGCGCGCGCAGGCCGATGTCGTGACGCAGGGTCTTGCCCTCAAAATCAATCTTCTCGCAGGCCTCGTAGGCAAGGTTGCGAGCGTTCTCGAACGTGTCGCCCAGAGCGGTCACGGCAAGCACGCGGCCACCATTGGTCACGAGCTGGCCGTCCACCACGGCGGTGCCCGCGTGGTACACGGTCACGTTCTCCATGGCCTCGGCATCGGCGATACCGGTGATGACCTTGCCCTTCTCGTAGCTGCCGGGATAGCCCGCGCTCGTCAGGACAACGGCCACGGCCCACTCGTCACGCCAGTCGAGCTCAATCTGATCGAGCTCGCAGTTGGCACAAGCCAGCATGACCTCGACCAGGTCGTTCTTAAGGCGCGGCAGCACGACCTGCGTCTCGGGGTCGCCAAAGCGGGCATTGAACTCCAGCACCTTGGGGCCGGCAGGCGTGAGCATAAAGCCGCCGTACAGGCAGCCGCGGTAGTCGATACCCTCGACAGCGAGCTCGGCCACGGTCTGCTCCATGACCTTCACCATCGTGGCGTGCTCCTCGTCAGTCACGATGGGCACCGGGCTGTAGACGCCCATGCCACCGGTGTTGGGGCCCTTGTCGCCCTCGAGCGCGCGCTTGTGGTCCTGCGAGGTGGCCATGGGGCGAACGGTCTTGCCGTCGGTAAAGGCCAGCAGCGAGCACTCGGGGCCAACGAGCATCTCCTCGATAACCACGGTGTTGCCGGCATCGCCAAAGGTGCCGCCAAAACACTCGCGCACGGCCTCCTCGGCCTGCGCAAGCTCGGTTGCCACGATAACGCCCTTGCCCGCGGCAAGGCCGTCGGCCTTGACGACCAGCGGGGCGCCCTGCTCGCGCACGTAGGCAAGAGCCGAAGCCTCGTCGGTAAACGAGCCGTAGGCCGCCGTAGGGATACCGGCGCGCTCCATGAGCTGCTTGGAGAACAGCTTGGAGCCCTCCATCTGGGCGCCCTCGGCACCCGGGCCAAAGCAGGGAATACCCGCCGCGCGCACGGCGTCGGCCACGCCCGCCACGAGCGGAGCCTCGGGGCCAATTACCACAAGTCCGCATCCGTGGCTCTGCGCAAACGCCGCCACGGCCGCAGGATCGCAGTCGTCGAGAACAACGTTCTCGCCGCAGCTCGCGGTGCCGCCGTTGCCCGGCGCAATGTAGAGCTTGCCGGCGCGCGGTGATGCTGCGAGCTTGGCTGCCAAAGCATGCTCACGGCCGCCGCTGCCCAACAACAGGATGTCGATGGTTTGAGTGTCCGCCTTCAAGGGTGCCTCCTCTATGGATGAACGGCCCGCTCCGCGCGAGCCCTTTGCAAGCAAATATACCCCTCGGCCGCCCGTCCGGGCTGCAAAGGGGTATATCGCAATAACCAAATAGTCCCGATTACTTCCAGAATCGGTTGATGATCTGCTCGCGACCAGCGCCAACGCCAATGAACGTCACGCGGGTGTGTGCCAGATCCTCGATAAACGCCACGTAGTCCTGAGCCTCCTGCGGCAGCTCCTCAAAGCTGCGGCAACCGGTGATATCGCACTTCCAGCCAGGGAGCTCCTCGTAGATGGGCTTGGCATGCTCAAAGCGCACCTGGTGTTCGGGCACGCTCGTGTAACGCTCGCCATCGACGTCGTAGGCAACGCACACCTTGATGGTGTCGAAAGCCGAAAGCACGTCGAGCTTGGTCACGGCGATGTCAGTGAGGCCGTTGACGCGCGAGGCATAGTTGGCGATAGGGCCGTCAAACCAGCCGCAACGACGACGGCGACCGGTGGTCACGCCGTACTCATAGCCCTCCTCGGTCAGCGTGTGGCCGGCCTCGGACTCATAGGAAAGCTCGGTGGGCATGGGGCCCGAACCGACGCGGGTGATATAGGCCTTCATGACGCCCAGCACGCGGTCGACGTTCTTCATGCCCACGCCAGAGCCGGTGATGGCACCGCCGGCGGTGCAGTTGGAAGACGTCACGTACGGATAGGTGCCGTGGTCGATGTCGAGCAGCGTCGCCTGGGCGCCCTCAAACAGCAGGTTCTTGCCCTCATCGATCATGTTGTTGAGCAGCAGGCTCGTCTCGGTGATGTAGGGACGCAGGCGCTCGGCCATCGGCAGGTACTCGTCGCAAATCTGGTCCACGGTGTAGGTGGGCAGGTTGTAGATGAGCTCGAGCTCGGGGTTCACGCGGGCGAGAGCGGTCTCCAGCTTGTCGCGGAACAGTGCCTCGTCCAGCATGTCCTGCATGCGCAGGCCAATGCGCGCCATCTTGTCCTGATAGCACGGACCGATGCCGCGCTTGGTGGTACCGATGTTCTTCTTGCCGAGCTTCTGCTCAAAGGCGCCATCCAGATCGATGTGGTACGGCATGATGACATGCGCGTTGCCGCTAATCTTGAGGTTCTTGGTGGTGATGCCGTCGGCCTCGAACATATCGATCTCCTCAAGGACAACCTTGGGGTTGACGACGCAGCCGTTACCGATCACCGACACGTGATCGGAATACATGATGCCGGAGGGCACCTGGTGCAGGCCGTACTTCTTGCCGTTGACGACGATGGTGTGGCCGGCGTTGTTGCCTCCCGAGTAGCGCACGACGGCATCGAAGTCGCCGGCGACCAGGTCGCAAATCTTACCTTTGCCCTCATCGCCCCACTGGGCACCGACCAAAACGGTTGACGGCATGTTTACTCCTTACATTCATGGACTGTCTACGCGCCACGCCGGCACGCAGAAGCACAAAACATTCCCAGTATACCCGTGCAACGGGCGCCTGTCCTACTCCTCGGCATGTGCCCCATCAAGCTCATAGAACTTGGTGGATGCCGGCAGGAACATCAGATCGACGTCGCCGATCGGGCCCGAACGGTTCTTGGCCACGACGATACGCGTAACGCCCTCGTCGGGTCGATCGTCGCGCGAGGCCTCGGCCTCGTCGGCGGAGCGGTCCAAGAACATAACGATATCGGCGTCCTGCTCGATGGAGCCCGATTCACGAAGGTCGGAAAGCTGCGGGCGCTTGCCGGTACGGGATTCGACCTGACGCGAGAGCTGCGACAGCGCGATGAGCGGGATCTTGAGCTCCTTGGCCATGATCTTCAGACCACGCGACATCTCCGAAACCTCGACGGTACGGCTCTCGGAGCGGCGTCCCGGCGGAGGACTCACCAGCTGCAGGTAGTCCAGGATGATGATTGCCTTCTCCTTGTTATGGAGCATGCGGCGGCTCTTGGCGCGAATCTCGGTCACTGTGGTGCCGGGCGTATCGTCAATCAGAATATCGAGCTTGGACAAGGTCTGCGTGGCCTCGTTGATATTGGCCCACTGCTCGGGGCTAATGCGGCCCATGCGGAAGTCACTGATCGAGATCATGGCGTAGGCGCAAATCAGACGCTGGGCAATTTCTTTGCCCGACATCTCCAGCGAGAAGAAGCCGACGGTATAACCGGCAGCGGCAGCGTTGAGCGCCAGATTCAGGGCGAACGACGTCTTACCCACAGCAGGGCGGGCGCCGATAATGATGAGCTGGCCCTCGCGGAAGCCCATGAGCATGCGGTCGAGTGACGGGAAGCCCGTGGGCACGCCCGCAGCCTGACCACCGGCCTGACACACTTCCTCGGCCTCGTTATAGGCCTCAACCATAAACTCGGTCAGCGTCTTGTAGCTCGACTTGACCTCGCGTGCCGTGACCTTGAGCAGCTTGCTCTCGGCTAGCTCCACGACCTCTTTGGTGTCGGTGGGGGCGTTATATGCCAGCGCGTTGATCTCGTTGGTGGCGCCGATCAGCTCGCGCAGCATCGAATCGCGACGAACGATGGCGGCATGGTGCTGCCAGTTCACGAGCGACAGAGTCTGACCCATCAGCTCCAAAATGTAGGCCTCGCCGCCCACGGCATCGAGCTTGTTGATGCTTCGCAGGTAATCGATCAGCGAGATGGAGTCGATGGGAATGCGCCTGTTGTACATATCGACCATCGCGGTGTAGATGGTCTTATGAATGGGCCGGTAGAAATCATCGGGCTGCAGCTCGACCTGGGCCTCTTCGACCACCTCGGGCGATAGCAGCATAGCGGCCAGTACGTTGGCCTCTGCATCTTGGTTTTGGGGGAGACCCAACTTAGAGCCACGGTCCTCGACCGTCAGCCCCGTCTCCCTATCGTCATATGCCATGAGCGTCCTCATTCATATCGCTTGCGAGCATCCATAGTATCAGCCACGGTCCCAAAACGCGCCGCGCGCCGCCAATCATCACCGAACCAAACGGATGAACGGTCCTGTATATAGGACTTCGACGCAACATTCACCATGACACTCACTCAGCGCAAAAAACAAAAGGGCGCCCTGGTTTCCCAGAGCGCCCTTCTTAGAACAAGATTGTTGCGTTGCAGCAAATGCTACTCGGCAGCAGCCTCAGTCTCGACCTCGGCGGTCTCGGCCTCGGCGACCTCAGCGGCCTCCTCGACCTCAGCCTCGGCAGCGAGCTCCTCGGCGGTAACGCCGACGAGAACGACAACCTCGGCCTTGATCTCGCGGTACAGCGAGATGGCAACGGTGTGGGCACCGGCAACCTTGATGGGCTTACCGAGCTCGACGCGCTTGCGGTCGATGTCCATACCGAGCTGAGCCTTGATGGCGTCAGCGATCATAGCGGCGGTAACGGAGCCAAAGAGGATGCCCTCGTCGCCGACCTTGACGTCAACGGTGACCGTCTTGCCCTCGAAGGCAGCCTTGGTCTCGTTGGCGGTAGCCAGACGGACGGCCTCGCGCTTGGCGATGTTGTTGCGACGCTCGTCAAGCTGCTTGAGGTTGCCCTTGGTGGCGGCAACAGCGAGCTTCTTGGGGAACAGGAAGTTCTCAGCGTAACCCTGAGCGACCTCTACGACGTCACCCTCGCCGCCCTTGCCCTTGATCTCATCGAGAAGAATAACCTTCATGATGCGTCTCCCTTCTTAGCCGCGGTCGCGGTTGCCACGAGAGGAAACCACGGGGACGGTGTACGGCAGGAGAGCCATCTCGCGGGCGCGCTTGATGGCGTTGGCGATGTCATGCTGATGCTGCGTGCAAGCGCCAGTGACGCGACGGGGCTTGATCTTGCCACGGTCGGTCATGTACTTACGGAGAAGCTGAGTGTCCTTATAGTCGATGAACTCAGTGTTCTCCTTGCAGAACTGGCAGTACTTACGACGCGGCTGACGTGCAGAAAAATCATTAGCCATGTCAAAATACCTTTCATTTGGCAACTTCGGCGAACCGAAGCCGCCTCTCACTCAAAAATAGGTGAACAACCCTTAGAACGGGATGTCCTCATCGTAGACGTCGACCGCGGGCGGCGTAGCCACCGGCGCGGCAGGACGTGCTGCGGGCGCGGGAGCTGCGGGGGCGTAACCGCCCTGATCGTAGCCACCCTGGCCACCACGGGAGCTCATAAACTCGATCTCATCGACGATGACCTCAAGCTTGCTCCGGCGCTGGCCGTCGCGCTCCCAAGAGCTGTAGCGCAGCTTGCCCTCGATCGCGACCTTGTTTCCCTTTGCCAGGAAACGGCTCACGGCCTCGGCGCGGGTGCCGAACATGGTGCAGTCGACAAAGTTGGGATAGTCCTCCCACTCGCCAGTCTGCGCGTTGCGGCGACGATCGTTCACGGCAACGCCAAAGGACAGAACCTGGGTTCCGCCGGCGGTGGCGCGCAGCTCGGGATCGCGGGTGAGGTTACCGGTGATGTTCACTCGATTGATGCTCATAACTCACTACTTCCTCTTGGGGCACAAGCCCAGTCCAAAACGACAGTCTTACTCCTGGTCGTCGCGACGGACGATCATGTGGCGGACCACAGCGTCGGTGATGCGCAGGACGCGATCAAGCTCGGCGATCTGGGTAGGATCTGCGTGGAAGTTGATGAGGGTGTAGTCACCATCGGTGAGGTCGTTGATCTCGTAGGCGAGCTTGCGCTTGCCCCACTCGTCAACGGAGTCGACCTTGCCAGCGCCCTCAGCGATCGTGGTATCGATACGCTTCATAACAGCGAGACGAGTCTCGGGGTCGAGCGACGGGTCAACAAAGAACAGCAGTTCATAAGCCTTCATATTGTCACCTCCTCTGGGCAAATGTGGCTTCAGGTCGTGAAGGTGCGCCTGAAGCAGGAAAAGACTTGGTAATAATATCTTTCAACCTCCTAGGCTGCAAGAATATGCAGCTACAACCTCATGACCTCCACATATGCCCATACTCGCACGACGTTTCATGCGCATTCCAACCAAATGCTGACCAAAAGCTTGACGGATCTGTGGACAAGATACGGTGCCGTGAGGACAAGCTGAGCCAAGTCGCAGGTCAACGGGCGCATGGTTGTGGTCGCAAAATGCATACCAGTGGCCCACAGCACCACCCAAAGATTTTTAAATTCATTGCCAAATCGCTTATAAATACCCCTTTTGAACAATTGAGTTGATCAACTACGCTGGTCGGAAGCCGTTTTTTGGCATCTCAAACCCCGCTGCAACGCCAAACGCGGCCAAGCGTTTTAAAAAATGCCAACTTTTCTGTTTGCACTTTGCGATTCCTCGTGTATACTGACTTTCGCATTTAACGGAGAGTTGTCCGAGTGGCCGAAGGAGCACGATTGGAAATCGTGTAGGCGTCAAAAGCGTCTCCAGGGTTCAAATCCCTGACTCTCCGCCAGTTAATTCCAAAGCAGGCCTTCGAGCCTGCTTTGTTTTTACCCCACGCGGAGGGGTGGCAGAGTGGTTGAATGCGGCGGTCTCGAAAACCGTTTGGCCTGTATAAGGTCACGAGGGTTCGAATCCCTCCTCCTCCGCCATTTTGGTTGAGAAAGCTCCCAGATCGGGGGCTTTTTTCTTTTTTTGACAGTCAACCAGTATAGGGATTATCTCGCTTCCTCGAGCTGCGGAAACTCGCGTCGGCCATGAACAAATGGCGGAGCACCCTTTCCACTTTGGGCCACTTCTCGTCGTCGCGCTTGACCCTGAAGAGGTAGGCGTACCAGTTGAGGTACGACTGGAGGTACTTGAGGTCCATGCCCACGTAGCCGCGCAGGTAGCGCCTCACCCACGAGCAGAGGTTGTTGACCATGGCCATGTGCTCAAGGTACTCCGGGTCCCTGGTGTCGGCCTTGCAGGGCCGGTCGATGCCCCGCACCGCCTCGACCAGCGACCTGTGGGACTTCTCCATGTCGTGGAAGATCTCCGAGCCCTCGGCGATGTGCGGGAGCAGGGCCTCCTTTATGCGCTTCGCGGACGGCTTGCCGTGCCCGCACCTGACGGCGACAACGTTCTTGCGCGCGTCGATCGCCACGGCGATGCAGATCTTGTTCTTGCTGAGGCCCTTCTTCGGCCTCCACCCGGGGTCACCCTTGAGGTCGGAGTCAGTGACGTACATCTCGTCGATCCACACCTTGCCCCCCAGCACGATCCGGTCCTGGTAGCCGTCCACGGTGGCCATGACCCGGTGGCGCCACTCCCAGGCCGTCTGGTGGGAGATGCCGCAGAGCTCGGCGCAGGCGTCGAGCTGCACGTTGAAGCACATGAGGCGTATGAAGACCACCCACCTCCAGAGCGCCCTCTTCGCGTTCTCGAAGACGGTCCCAGTGAGCGAGTTGAACTTCCGGCCGCACCGGCCGCACGACCAGGCGCGGTGGCCCGCGGGCGTGGAGCCGTCGGAGGCGCAGCCCTCGTACGAGCACGACGGGCACCTCGGCCTCGGCCTCCACTTCCGCGCCGCCTCGTCGTAGGTCCCGGCGCCGACGAGCTCGCGGCACCTCCTGGTCTCGACGGCATCCACCAGAAGGGCGAAGTCCGCGTCGGAAAGCGCGTCGACCCCGCCCGAGAAGGGGTTCGGGCTCTTCATTTGGCGTTGTCCCATCCGCGCAGGCGCCCATCCGGCCGGGACGTCGCCAAACATAGGGCCAGATGGGCACCCGCGCAAATCTACGTTTGGCAGCGTGATTGTACCACCCTGCCGCGGCGGCTAGATGAGCACGCCCTCATCCCTACACTGGTTGACTGTCGGATGATAAAATTGACCCCGCCAGCAATAACCGCAAAGGATAGATAGGGCTTTAAGGATGGATGCAGGAAAAGCAACGATAAGCGGCGTGTTCAACGGATCGCGCCTGCTCGAAATACCTTTTTACCAAAGGGCGTACGTCTGGGGAGAAGAGCAATGGGAGCGTTTCCTCGGCGACATGGAGTTCGTCACGGCCTCGAAGCGGCCCTATTTCCTGGGCTCCATCATCCTGAAGCAGGCCTCCTCCGGCAACACCTGGTCCGAGGTCTCCGAGGTTCGCACCGTCATCGACGGCCAGCAGCGACTCACGACCATGGTCATCTTCTTCAAGGCACTCTGTGCAAAAAACGGCACCAACAATTTGTTTGAGCGAGATTTCGTCCTGGAGACCGGCGATGTCGCCTTGCGGCACGGCAAGTACGACCGGCAGGATTTCGAAAAGGTCGTCAGCGCCACGGGCTGCGAACCCCTCGAGGGCTCCTCGGCCATCGTCCTTGCCTACAACTACTTCCTCAAGAATATCGACCCGGAGAAGGTCGACAGGAACACGATCAAGTCGAACGTCCAGTTCGTCTGCATCGATCTTACCGAGGGCGAGGACGAGCAGCAGATATTCGACACCATCAACTCGCTCGGGGTGCGCCTGACGACGGCGGAGCTCCTTAAGAACTACTTCTTCAACCGCGAGAACGAGCAGGCGTTCAAGGAGTGCTGGGAAGACGTCTTCGAGCCCACGGCTGAGAAGAGGGAGTATTGGGAGCAGGAGATCGTTACCGGGCGCATCAAGCGCACGCTCGTCGACCTCTTCTTCGACGCGTTCCTCCAGATCCTGGTTCAGGACAAGAGGCGTGGCGTCACGACCGAGGACAAGCTCTTCTATTCGCGTACTTCGAACCTCTTCCAGTCCTACAAGGATTTCATCGGCAGGTACTGAAACGGCGACAAGGTCGAGATTCTCGAAAAAATGAAGGCGTATGACCAGGCGATCGAGTCCACGTTCGACCCTGGCTACTGCGACGCGGACATCCCCTCCGCTTCCGGCGTCGAGCGCCTGAACGTGCTGATATTCGGCCTCAAGAACTCGACGCTCATCCCGTACGTGCTCTACGTTCGAAAGAACGCGGAGTCTTCGAGCGAGGAATCTAAGATCTACGCCCTGCTTGAGAGCTACATCGTCCGCCGAATGCTGGTTCAGGCGACCACGAAGAACTACAACAGGCTGTTCACCTCGCTGATCTTGAACGAGGTGAAGGACGCGGAGGCGCTGAGGAAGGCTCTCGAAGCCAATGACGAGGCGACGACGTACATGCCCGGCGACGCCGAGGTTCGAGCGGCATTCGAGGAATCGTGTCTGTACAACCTCCAGTCCAAGGGCGTCCTCTATCTGCTGGAAAGCGCCATTCGTCCGGGCATGAGCAGCACGGCCCTGCTCGGGTTCAACCAGTACACCCTCGAGCACATGATGCCCAAGAAGTGGCGCAACAAATGGGGAGCCCTCGACGATGAGGCTGCCACGCGAAGGGACCGGAAGCTCCTCACGCTCGGCAACCTCGCCATCATCACGCATTCGCTCAACGCCTCC
This sequence comes from uncultured Collinsella sp., assembly GCA_905197585.1. Lineage (GTDB taxonomy): Bacteria > Actinomycetota > Coriobacteriia > Coriobacteriales > Coriobacteriaceae > Collinsella. The sequence continues at coordinate 10,823 of CAJJZO010000002.1, read as the reverse complement.
ATCCGCGATGCCGATTGGCCCACCAAGAAGCAGGGAAAGGGATACAAGGACGGCCTTGCCCTCTGCGCCGCCGGCCTTGCGACCATGGCCGGCGCCCTAGAGAAGGAGTCTTGGAACGAGGGCGATATCGCCGATCGCGCCGAATGGCTTGCGGACAAGGCGTTGGAGGTCTGGCGCTAGGCCCTACCTGCGTCCCATCTCGAAGATGCTTGCGGTGTCGGAACCCGCATCGATGACGGATGGAACCGGCTCTTCCAAAAACGTAGTTCGTGGCGATGTCTCTTCCGTCGGCGCGTCAAGAGGCTCGCCGAGCGCTAGGAAGAACCTCATCACGAGCTCGATCCTCTGCTGCAGGGACTCGCTCAGCTCGCCGTAGGAGGCCGCCAGCCGGACCTCCTTGGACAACTCCGCCATCGAGTCCTTCAACGCCTTCTGCACGCTCACGGAGGGCCTCACTTCGACCTGGGTATCGGTGAGCTTGGCGATGATGTAGTCCTGCCTGCTCATGCCGCTCCAGGCTGCCATCTCGCATATGAGCTTGTGCTCCTCGGGCGTGCAGCGGAACGCCATCGTCTTGCTGCGCTTGCGGGCGCCGTTCTCGCACGGCATCTTGCTTACCCCCTCGCTCCATCGAGCGCGGCGGCCATCTCGTCCTGCTTCGTGGGGAACAGGTGCGCGTAGCGGTAGGTGATGTCCACCGCCTCGTGGCCCATGCGCTCGGCGATGGCCAGCGCGGAGAAGCCCATCTCTATCAGCAGGCTCACATGGCTGTGGCGTATGTCGTGTATGCGGATGCGCTTCACGCCCGACGCCTTGCACCCGCGCTCCATCTCGTGGGCCAGGAAGTGCTTGGTCACGGCGAACAGGCGCTCGTCGGGGGCGACGTCGTCGCGCATCTCGATGAAGTCCGCCATCTCGTCGCGCAGGAAGGCGGGCATGACGATCGTGCGCACGGACTTGGGCGTCTTGGGGTCGGTCACGGTGTCAACGCCGTTGAGGCTCTGGTACGACTTGTTGATGCGCAGCCGCGAGCTCTCCAGCATGAAGTCGGACGGCGTGAGCGCCAGGAGCTCGCCGCAGCGTATGCCCGTCCAGTAAAGCAGCTCGAAGGCGTGGAATGAGAGAGGCTTGTCCATGACGGCCTCGCTGAACCTCAGGTACTCGTCCTTGGTCCAGAACTGCATCTCGCCGCCCTTCTTCGACCCTATCTTGTCGACCCTGCGCACCGGGTTGTCGGCGAGGCCGTAGTAGCGCTCGGCGTGGTTGAAGATGGCGTTCAGTTGGTTGTTCACTGTGCGCAGGTACGTCGGTGCCCAGGGCTTCCCGTCGGCGTCCCGGTGCTCGGTGAGCTCGTTCTGCCACCTGATGACGTCGATCGGCCTCACGTCGCACATGCGCATGTCCCCGAAGAACGGCACGAGCTTGTCGTTGATGATGTACTCCTTGGTGATCCACGTGTGCTCGCGTACGCGCGGCTTCACCTCGGAGGCGTACACCTCGACGAACTCGGAGAACGTCATGTCCATGGCCCCGCCGTTAAGGCTCTTGAACTGGCTCTCCCACACTGCGGCCTCCACCTCGGAGGAGAAGCCGCGCTTCGTCTTGTGGCGCTTCGAGCCGCGGGCGTCGCGGTAGTAGCACTGCACGTAGAACGTGCCGTTGTTTCCATCCTTGTACACGGGCATGTCAGTCCGCCTCCGGGAAATACAGGGCGTCGAAGACATCGCTCCGAACGCGCCCGCGGATCACCACGCGCCCGCGCGCCTCCTGCTCGGCGTTTATCTTCCTGATCACCTCGTAGGCGCTGCCTTTCTTGATCCTCAGCAGCTCCGCGACCTCGTCGGCGTCCAGCATGTGCGGCCTCGGCGTCTTCGCCACCTTCTCGTCCATGGTTCCTCCCATCAATAGCGTACGGATACGTACGGTTTACAGATTCAGAGTAAACGTACGTATCTGTACTGTCAATAGAATTGCGTACATTTGCGTACGCTGGTAAGATGTGCTGGTACGTGATTCCAGGAGGAGGACGCATGTCCGTAGGCGAGAACATAAGGCGGTACCGCAAGTCGCGCGGCATGACGCAGGCGCAGCTCGCCGAGGCGGTCGGCCTGACCGAGGGGGCCGTGCGCCACTACGAGAGCGGCATCCGCGCCGTGAAGCCCGAGCTGCTCGAGTCCATCTCCGCGGCGCTCGGCGTGTCCGTCAACGCCCTCAAGGATTACGGCGTCGAGACTGCGGGCGACCTCATGTCGCTGCTCGTGCGGCTCGAGGACTCCTTCGGCATCGTGCCCGCAGCCGACGGCACGGGCCTCTCCCTGAACGCCAAGGCTCCGCACGCGGCCAAAGCCGCGATGGCGATCGAACTGTGGGCAGAGAAGCGCGCGCAGCTCGAAAACGGCAAGATCGACGCCGACGAATACGAGGACTGGAAAGCCTCGCTGTAGCGGCTCTCCGCATTTCGCGATCAACGCAACCGAATCAGGACGGTGGACCAGGCGGCGAGCGCCGCTCGGGCCTGCGTAAGCTGAGTTTTTACTCCCCATTGCATGCCAAGGCATTTCCGGCGCACCTGGGGAGTAAATGACGCGGTGGCTTACACGGCGGCACGCGGCAGTACGCCGCGGCATTTCCCCTGGTTACTCCCGTTTTCATTGAGGCGGCGAGATTCTTTACTCCCCATTAACCACCTGGGAAAACGCTGTGAGAAGACCGCCGAAAAGCCTATTGAGTTCGATTTGAGTTTCACAGGCCCCGAAACGGCCCCGTTTGGCTCTCGGAGACAAAAATCGCGCGTCTACTCACTTGGGATGAATCCTTACTCCCGTTCCTCCGAATGCCGCACCGTGCCTTGCCGTCTTGAAACACGGGGGAGTAAATTGCGAAATCGCAGGTGAAAGGGAGTAAAACGACAAAGAAAAAGCCTCCGTCCCAACGCGGGAACGGAGGCTCGGTTATCGTATTTACTCACCAACATCGCTGGCGGCTTTGCCATGACTCTCGTACGAAACGAAACTCAGCGGCACAGTGCGGCACTCAAAAGTGCAGGTCAGAACCCTGTCAGCCTACTCCCACTCGATGGCGTCGGTTCTGCCGTCCCGTCATTCCAGTTGCACCCAGTTTTCGGTTCCGTCTCGATCCGAGTGCCGCCAAGTAACACCGTGTCGTGTTTCGTCGGCTTCGGGGACAAAAGTCGGGACAACTTCAAAAACTTTTTTCGAACTCAGGGCCTTGAGTTTTTGTTTTTGTCCCAAAGCGCGCGGCGGGCCGTCTTTGGAGGCTCGATAGCGCCGAAAACGCCCGTTTTGAAACTCTACCGCCCTCTAGTCCGCAAGCCGCCAGCTGCAATCGCAAGTGAATCAACGCAGGTGGCTTGCAGGCGTTTCGCAAAACCGCAGGTCGCTGGCACTCACCATCGGTGAACAAAGTGAGTAGTCTCGGGTGGCTTGCCCATGAGTTGAATCGACACCGCGATTCGGCGCGCAGCCGAGGCATCTCCGTCGTCTGGACTTCGGGCCCGTCTTGGCCATCGCACGATGTGGCGGCAGCTGCAACGCGGTGAGATAATACCAGCAAGAAAGATAAGAATGCCCGTAGCAGAGAAGCAACTGGCATGGCTCGAACCGATAGCGACAATCGCAAGGAGGACGCACATGGACAGAGAAGGACTGGATGAGCTGATGTCCATCGACCTTGAGACGCGCAGGGATGCGGAGACGATCCTTTTCGCGCTCGAGCAGGCGCCCGACGGTTTCAATACCACGACCTACCGCCAGTTGGAAGCGCAGCTTGGATGCCATGTCGATGTTGCCGAACGTTACCTGTTCGACCTGCACGCGGCCATCATGCTGCTCTCCGAGGCCCATGGCCTCAAGCTCGACATGAGCCGCCACGACTATAAGGAAGAAGGGCTGCCGTTCGTCCTCGACTACGACGTCTGGCACCGCAAAGACGCCGCTGCAAACGGGATGTTCGACGACGAGGCCTCACCGGAGAACCGCGACTGGCGAGACGAGCACGATGGTATCATCGCCGACACCATTGCCGGCATCCTCTTCAAGGCGCTGCCGGCACATACCATCCCGCCGAAGCTCAGGTTCAGCTATGAGAACGTACCCGCCCTCGACGCCGAGATTCTAAGCGTATACTGCGGGTTCGAAGCCGCGGGGCTCTCGTTCTCCCTGGATTTCGAGCTCAATACCGGCAGGGGCGGCAACCGAATTTTCCTCGAGCCGGAGCCTGAACCCTCCGCAGGGAACGTAAGCCTCACCTGCGAGGGAATGGACGACGATTTCACAGCCGCTTGGAATCCCGATACCGCAAAGTGGGACAAGCCCCTCCCCGCCAAGCAACAGGGAAAATAGCCATGGGCGCGTATCTGGGCCTGCGCGACGGCTGGTTTTGGGAAGACGACGCAATCCTCGACGCGATCGAGACGCTTCAGGGCCAGGCGGACGGCACGTTCTACCCGACCGAATACGGGCCGGAGGGCCACACGGACATCGCCTGCCCCGACCTTTGGGGCTATCTGATCCCTAAGGAGGAGTCGGAACCGTTCGAGCGTCTTTTCGCGGCACGCGAAGACGAGCAGGTCGCAAAGCTCTACGGGACCCGCTTCGTCTACGCCCGATGGTACGTCGGTGCCGATGGCGAACCCAAGGTTTGCTTTCTCCCCGCGCCTGTCTCCCGTGAGGAGCCCCTTGCGGGAGGCGTCGGCGAGAAGGCGACGTGGGCGCGGTTCTGGACGTGGGGGCCTGCCCTCGAGGACAACATAGACATGAGCTGCGATCTGGTCACGGGTTGGTGCGAAATCGAGTACGTCTCCAGGAAACGCGACCTTCCCGCCGCCAGGTTCAGGGTTGCCGCGGCCAAGCTCGCGCCCTACGCCACCATCGGCGAAGGCGTCCACTATGGCGAGCGTGGGGAAAGCCCTTGGATGATCTACGACGGTTTCTACTGGAGCTACATCCTCGGGACCGACGATGCCGTCCTGCTTAGGGGGACGAGAAGCGGCTCTTCCGAGAAGAGCGACGAGCCCATTCTTTCCCTGTTCCGCTCGATAAGAAGGTCCGCTCGCGGCGCGACGCGCCGGCTTTGGGGATTCGCCATCTAGCAATGGCGGAGAAGAACCCAGCCTAGCAAGGGAATTCTTGTATTGCAGATGGGTTCCAAAAAAGCAACGCAAAGGCCACCGAGCCTTACGGGGCGTCCTTGCGCATACCCTCGCCGTTCGTCTGCTCCCGCTCAGCCGAATCACCAACCGCAACAGGCCATGTCCCAACGGATGGGTACCATTTACCCGGGTGCACCTGGGGCAACGGGCTGAAAAACCTGTGCAAGGTCGCTCGCAGAACACGCAACATCAAACACGACAGAAGAGGCGAACGACAGATGCCGGACCCCGGACGACAGCACCGCGGAAGACGAGCATTCCGACCACAACCGAACAACTCCAGCTACTAGGCAGGCGCCCGCATGGGCGCCTTTTGCTTTTCGGGGACTTAGCTGCGAGCTAAGGCATGCGGCTCATGGCCGTTTCGTGAAGGCCCGACCAGCTCGACCCACCTCGACCCGTCTCCGCTCCCGCCGGGCGCGCCAAGCGCCATCAGGCGGTTCAATCGTCGCGCAGACGAAAAGGCACACGGTGTCGTGCGGTGTCCTCGCGCGGTGCCGCACGGGAAGATTGGAGGAACCATGGCAAGCACAGCCGAATGCGCCGCGCCCGAGGGCAACCAAGATCGCGGCGAATGGATGACGGTGATCGAGATGCAGGAGTACATGAGGGCGAGCCGAAACAAGGCGTACGACCTCATCTGGTCGGGAGAGATCGACTCGTACAGGCTCGGAAGGAAGCTCCTGGTTTCGAGGGCGTCCGTGGACGCCTACATCGAGTCGAGGAGCGGCAGGAAATGACGGCGGCGACCGCCCCGGGAGCCGCCCGCGGCCGGGCACGCGAGGGAGCCTCGAGACGAAAGGAGCTCGAGGACGACCATGACCAAGAGCACTAGCAGGAGCCAGGTGAGGCTCATCGCATCGACCAACGCGATATTCGGCGCCGACGAGGCGTGCGCGATGCTGCGCATCAGCCGCGACGCCATGTACCGGCTCGCCAAGGACCCCGACGACCCGTTCCCGATCCGCTACATCGGCGGCAAGACGCGCGACGGCATCGTGCTGCACGACGAGCTCGTCGCATGGGTCGAGCGCAACAGCGTCGTCGGCTCGCCCAGAAGGGACTAGCGCCGATGGCGGCCGCAGGCCCGAGGGGGCGCGACAGCCCCTCCCCGCGCGAGTTCACGGCGGTACGGCACTTCATGATGGCGGACCTGGGCCTCTCCGGCCTTCCCCTGCTCGTCTACGCGCGCATCTTCGGCTTCTGCGACGGCGGGTGCGACTACTTCGAGAGCAAGGGCAACCTGGCCCGCTTCCTCAACGTGCAGGAGCGCAGCGCCCACCGCGCCATCCGCGACCTGCTCGACCGGGGCCTCATCGAGGAATGCGGCGTGCACGCCCCGGCGCGCGGGCATGCCACGAAGCGATACCGCATCGTGCGCGAGAGGCTGCCGCCCGGAGCGCTGGCAACCCCTGACGGTTCGTCAGGGTTCCAGACGCAAAAGGGTGACGAGATGACAGGGTTCGCCGAGAACAAGGGTGACGAACCGTCAGGGTTCTCAGCCCGAACCCCTGACGAGATGACAGGAAAACCCCTGACGATATGCCACCCAATAAGCAAAAGGGACAACAAGGACTTCAGAAGATAAGGAAGGGGCGCCCGATGGACCGAGCGGGACTCATCACCCTGGAGCAGGCCCGGGCGGCCGGGCTCTCCTTCGACGAGCCGGAGCCGAGGGCGTGCCCGCACTGCGGCGCCGCCCTCGATCCGCTCGGCGCGGCGCTGGCGGGCAGGGTCGCCTGGGTCTCCGCCGCCCCCTGCCCGTGCGAGGGCGCAGCCAGCGAGCGGGAGTCCGAGGCGCGAAGGCGCGCGGCCCTCGCCGCCAAGGAGGAGGCCGCCCGCCGGGAGAAGGCGCTCTCGCGCGCGGGCATCCCCAGGCGTTACTGGGCCGCCGAGGCCGACCGCCCCGAGTTCGCCGAGTACATCGCCTCGTTCGCGGGCAACGGGGGCGCCGGGCTCTACATACACGGGGGCGTCGGCGCCGGCAAGACGCACGCCGCCTCCGCCATGGCCAGGCTGTTCGCCGAGGCCGGCTACGACGTCGCCTTCACGACGGCCAAGGGCATGCTCGAGCGCGTGAAGGCCACGTTCGGCGAGGGCGGCACCGAGGCCGCCGTCGCGCGGTACGCCAAGTGCGACGTCCTCGTGCTCGACGACCTCGGCAAGGAGGACGCGACGGAATGGTCCGTCGGCACCGTGTTCAGCGTGCTCGACGCGCGCTACGAGGACATGCGCCCGACCATCGTCACGTCGAACTACGCGCCGGGCGCGCTGGCGGACAGGCTCGCAAGGCGCGGCGAGCGCGTCACGGCAGAGGCGATCGCGAGCAGGATCTCCCAGACCTGCAGGACCGTCTACCTGGGCGGAAGGGACAGGCGCCGCCTCGGCTAGCTTGTGCGCTTCCCGTGGAGGCGCGGACGGCTCGACCCAGCTCGACCCATCGCAGGCGGCCCCGGTCGCCGCCGCAATCGAAATCGCTATACACGTCTTGGGCGGCGCCGACGCGCCGGCACGCACGCCTGCTCCGACTCGCACCGTGCCCCCATCGCGAGGACGCCGCCCGCCAAGCAACAAACGAAAGGAGGAGGGCCCATGGACGGCTTCGAGAGGATAACCGGCCGCGAGCACGACGGGCTCGTGGAGAAGTGCCAGGAGAACGGCTGGCTCAAGGTCGGCGGCTTCGACTGGCAGGACGACCCGTTCCTCGAGGAGTACCCCTACGAGTTCTCCCGCACGGACAGCGTCGACAGGCTCCGCGAGGCGCTCGGCTCGGGCAACTGGGCCATACGCCAGGGGTTCTGCTACCGCGACCTCGCGTTCATCCAGCAGGTGAACGGCGGCGACGAGTGGTGGACGCTCAAGCGCGACGGCGACGCGTGGACCGGCTTCGAGAGCTGGAGCTTCGGCGCCATCGCCCAGGAGCCCGAGCGGTTCGAGCGCGCCATGCGCGACATGTGCGAGGCGACGCTGGAGCAGTGCCGCAGCGGCGAGTGGGCCCATCTGCACGAGAAGGCTCCCGAGCCGCTGGCGCAGCGCGCCGCGTCCGCCCGCGAGGCGAGCCGCGCGCACGCCGGGCAGGAAGCCCGCGCCCCAATGGCGCGCGAGAGGGCCGTCGGGGCCGAATAGGGACGACCGGGGCGCGAAGGCGCCCTTTTTCATCTCGACTGGAAGGGAGGCGCGGGATGGCGAGCGACTACGGGGACGAGGCGGGCGGCAAGCTGCTCGACTGGATGCTGAGGATCGGCCAGGAGGCCGGCGCCGAGGCAATGGCGCGCAGCGCGAGGGAGCTCTCCGAGCGCCTCGCGGGAATCCGCGGGACCATCGCCGGCGGGCGCGCCGAGCCCATCGCGGCCGACGGCGTGCCGGCCTACGCGAAGCTCAGCCTCGAGGAGCTCTCGGGGCTTCCCGAGTACGCGACGATCAAGGAGGTCGTCTCCGACAAGCTGCGCGCCGCGTCGGTCGAGCACCACATCATCCCCGGCGGGGGCCGCGACTGGCTGCTCTTCAAGGTGGAGGACGCCCCCGAGGTCGACGAGGCCTTCCGACAGCTCGAGCAAGAGACGGGCAAGGCCGCCGAGCGCGCAAGGGAGCGGCTCTCCGAGATAGCCGAGAGGCGCCAGGCGCCCGAGCGGCTGGCCGAGCGCGCCGAGCGGGCGCGCGAGGCGTCGAGGGCCCACAGCCAGGGCATCGGCCGGGACCGCGGCCCGCGCCAGATCGAGGGGCCCGAGAGATGAGGTGGCAGGCGGCGGCCGCGCTGGCCGCGGCGGCGTTCGCCGCGGGAGACTTCGCGGCCGCGGCAATCGCGGCGTCGGGCGCGAGCCCGATCCTCGACCCGGAGGCCGCCATGGCGGCGATCCCCGCGGCGCTCCGCGCGGGGCGCGTCTTCTCCGCGGAGGCGGTTCCCCTGTGCGCCGGGACCGCCTGCGCGTGCGGCGCGCTCCTCGCCTGGGCCCGCTCACTGGGGACCAAGGGGGCCCGGCGCGACGGCGAGGAGCACGGTAGCTCCAGGTGGGCCACGCGCAAGGACATCGCGCCCTTCGGCGACCCCAAGGACCCCGACAACAACATCATCCTCACCGACAACGCGCGCATCCGCCTCGTGAGCCGCAGGTTCGACCTCTCCACCGACACCAACGACAACGTGCTCGTGGTGGGAGGACCCGGCACCGGCAAGACGCGCTACTACGTCAAGCCGAACCTCCTGCAGGCCAACGCCAGCTTCTTCGTGACCGACCCGAAGGGCACGCTCATCCGCGAGATGGGCGGCGCGCTGGCGGAGCTCGGCTACGAGATCCGCGCGTTCGACACCATCGACTTCACGCGCTCGATGCGCTTCAACCCCATAGCCTACATACGCGACGAGGCGGGCGTCATCCGCTTCGCCCGCGGCATCGTCGCCAACACCGAGGGCGAGGCCGACCACAAGGGCGACCCCTACTGGGAGAAGGCCGAGCGCCTGGTCTACACCGCGCTCACGGCCTACCTCGTCATGCACTGCGAGCCCGCCGACCGAAACCTCGACGGGCTGCTCACGCTGCTCTCGCTCGCCGACGCCCGCGACGACCCGGGCTACATGAGCCCGCTCGACATGGTGTTCCGCGAGCTGGAGACCGGCGAGCGCTACGTCAGGCGCGGCGGCGCCTCGGCGGAGGGCGGATCGCTGCGCGGCTTTTCCGAGGAGGACGGCGCGTGGGAGTGGGTCAAGGTCCGCGAGCCCGCGCCCCCCGACGACTTCGCGCTCGCGAGCTACCGCGAGTTCCGCGTGGCCGCCGGCGACACCATGAAGTCGATGCTCTCGAGCTGCAACGTCCGCCTGAAGCCGCTGTCCATCCGCGCCGTGCGCGACCTCACCTCCAAAGACGAGCTCGGCCTCGCCCACATGGGCGACGAGGGCGCCAAGGTCGCGCTCTTCGCGTCCATGAGCGACACCGACTCGACCTTCGACTTCCTGTTCGCCCTGCTCATGGACACGGCCGTGAGCGCGCTTTGCGCCGAGGCGCTCGAGGCGCACGGCGGCTCGCTGCCCACGACGGTGCACTTCGTCTTCGACGAGTTCGCCAACATCGGGCGCATACCCGACTTCGAGCGGACCATCGCCGTCACCCGCAGCCGGAACATCGCCGTCTCGATGATCGCCCAGTCTCTCTCGCAGCTGAAGGAGACCTACGGCGACAACAACGCCGAGACCATCGTGAACGCCTGCGACACGCTGCTCTACCTGGGCGGAAAGGCGAACGAGACCAACGAGGAGATCAGCAAGATGGCCGGCAAGCAGACGGTGGCGAGCGAGACGCAGAGCGACTCGCGGGGCGCCGGCTGGACCCGGACCGTGAACCGCGGCATCTCCGAGCGCGACCTCATACAGCCCGCCGAGGTGGCGCGCATGCCGCGCGAGGACGCGCTCGTGCTCGTGAACGGGTGCATGCCGCTCATGGACCGGAAGTACCGGCTCGAGCGCCACCCGCGCTCGCGCCTGCTCGAGGAGGCCACGCGCCGCGGCCCGTTCGACTTCGCGGAGTACCGCAGGCGGAAGGACGGCGCCTCGTGACGGGGCCGCGGAGGGCGCGGGCCGCCCCCCCCCCGGGGGGGGGGGGGCGAGGGACAACGTGGAGCGCAAGGGAAGGAGGGGGGCCAGCGGGCCCAAGGGATAAAC
>CAJJZO010000001.1 GCA_905197585.1 uncultured Collinsella sp. | reverse complement strand
TTAGGTTTGCTGCTCGGGCAGTCCTGCGCAAGACGAAGGCCACATTAAGTGGCCTTCTTTGCGTGCGGAACTCGCGACAAACCTAACCCATCTCGCCCAGCCGTCTGACACGGGGTTCCAAGCTTGTCAAAAAAGCGGTCGGCGCGCAGTGCGCCGACCGCCGATATAAGGGGTCTGATGATTTTTACCAGTCAGGGCCTCTTACTCGTCGAGGAGATCCTCTGGCAGGTCGTTGCCGTCGCCTAGGTCGACTGGGGCTTCTTCGGTGTCGGCTGCGACCTCGGCACCTTCGCCCTCGGGCTTCTCTTTGGCGGTCGTCATGCGGGCTACGGCGCAGATGCGGTCGCTGTCGTCGACGGTCATCATCTTGACGCCCTGGGTGGCGCGGCCAGTCTGGCTGATCTCGTCGGTCTTAACGCGAATGACCGTCGCGCCCTCCGTCACGATGAACAGCTCGTGCTGCGGGCCCACCGTCTTCATGGCCGCGAGGTTACCCTTACGCTCGGTCATTTGAATGGTGTAGACGCCCTGACCGCCGCGATTCTGCTCCGGGTAGTCCGCGACCGGCGTGCGCTTGCCGTAGCCGCGCTCGGTGATGACGAATAGATCGCCGTTGCCGTTAGTGACTTCCATGCCCAGAACGCTCACGCCGTCCTTCAGACCGATACCGCGAACGCCGCTGGTATCGCGGCCGGTGGCGCGCACCTGCTCCTCGGAGAACATGATCGCCTTGCCCGCGGTGGTGGCCAGGATAATCTTGTCGCCCTCGCGCACGCGGCGCACGTTCAGCAGCGCGTCGTCGTCACGCAGGTTGATAGCGATCAGGCCGTCGCGACGGCTGCGGTCATATGCGCTCATCACGGTCTTTTTGACCATGCCGCTCTTGGTGGCAAACATCAGGTACTCGTCGGCCGGGAACTCGCGGCAGCTGATGACGCTCGCGATCTTCTCGCCTTCCTCGAAGGGCAGCAGGTTGACGATCGCGGTACCGCGCGCCTGGCGCGTACCCACCGGCAGCTCGTGCACCTTCAGGCGATAGACCTTGCCCTTGCTCGAGAAGAACAGCACGTACTCGTGCGTGGACGCGATGAACATCTCATCGATAACGTCGTCCTCTTTGAGGTTGACGCCCGACACGCCCTTGCCACCGCGCTTCTGGGCACGGTAGGCAGCCACTGGGATACGCTTAACGTAGCCGGTGTGGGTGATGGTCACGACCATATCCTCGTCGGCGATGAGGTCCTCGACATCCAAGTCCTTCTCAACCTGGCTGATTTCGGTACGGCGCTTGTCGCCAAACTTCTTGGAGATCTCGCGCATCTCTTCCTTGATGACGCCCAGAATCTTCTCCTCGTGCGCCAGCAGGTCCTCGTAGTAGGCGATGGCGCGGCGCAGGCCGTCCAACTCTTCTTGGATCTTGTCGCGCTCCAGGCCGGTCAGGCGGCGCAGCTTCATCTCGAGGATGGCCGTGGTCTGCTCGGGCGTAAAGCCAAAGCGCTCGATCAGTCGGCTGCTGGCCTCGGAGTCGGTCTGCGAGGAGCGGATGATGCTGATGACCTCGTCGATATGGTCAAGGGCCATCAGGTAGCCCTCGAGGATATGCGCGCGGGCCTGGGCCTTCTTAAGGTCGAAGCGGGTGCGGCGGGTGACGACGTCGACCTGGTGGTCGATGTAGTGCTGCAGCATCTCGCGCAGGCTCAGGCATTTGGGAACGCCGTTGACGAGTGCCAGGTTGTTGGCGCCAAAGGTCGTCTGCAGCGAGGTGTACTTATACAGGTTGTTGAGCACGACCTGCGGAATGACGCCCTTCTTGAGCTCGATGACCAGACGGATGCCCTTCTGGTTGGACTCATCGCGCATATCCGAGATGCCCTCGATGCGCTTGTCGTTGACGAGCTGGGCGATCTTCTCCTGCAGGGTGCCCTTGTTGACCATGTAGGGAATCTCGGTAAAGACCAGGCGGCTGCGGCCGGTCTTGGTGGACTCCACATGTGCCTTGGCACGCACGGTAATGGAGCCGCGGCCGGTCTCGTAGCTCTGCTTAATGCCGGCGCTGCCCATGATGATGGCGCCGGTGGGGAAGTCCGGACCGGGTATGATCTGCATGAGCTCGTCGACGGTGGCGTCGGGGTTGTCGATCAGGTAGCAGGTGGCCTCGATCGCCTCGGTGAGGTTATGCGGGGCGATGTTGGTGGCCATGCCGACGGCGATGCCCTGGCTGCCGTTGACCAGCAGGTTGGGGAAGCGCGCAGGCAGTGCCACGGGCTCGGCGAGCGATTCGTCGTAGTTGGGCTGCCAGTCGACGGTATCCTTCTGCAAGTCACGCAGCAGTTCCATGGCGGGCTTGGCCAGGCGGCTCTCGGTGTAACGCATGGCCGCCGCGCCGTCGCCATCGATGTTGCCGAAGTTGCCGTGACCGTCGATGAGCGGCGTGCGCATGGAGAACCACTGCGCCAGGCGGACCATGGCCTCGTAGACCGCAGAGTCACCGTGCGGGTGGTACTTACCGATAACTTCGCCGACCGTCCAGGCCGACTTTTTGTGTGGGCGGTTGGGGTAGATGCCGCTCTCGTTCATCGCGTACAGGATGCGGCGGTGTACCGGCTTTAAGCCGTCGCGCACGTCCGGCAGGGCACGCGCTGTGATAACCGACATCGAATACTCGATGAACGACTGCTTCATCTCGCGACCGAACTCCGAAATCTGGAGCTGGCCGCCGTTGATGTCCTCGCCGGCCGAGGCGCCACGATCGACTTCGCCAAAGCTCTCCTCGAGCTCACCGTCGTCGTCCTCTTCCTCATCATCATCGGCATCGGGGTTATAGGCGTCCGGATCGCCGTCCTCGCCCTGCTCAGCACGGGCAAGCAGGCGCTTCAGATCATCGGGCATACCGGCATCGCCGGCCTCGTCCATACCCTCGTTATTGTTGATATCGTCTGCCACGTTACCTCCTCTTAAGCGTCAAGGAATCGTGCATCATGTGCATGCTTCTCGATGTACTCGCGGCGATAGCCGACCTCGGAACCCATCAGCTCGCGCACGGCGCGGTCCGCCACCACGGCGTCCTCGATCGACACACGCTGCAGAATGCGGGTCTTTGGGTCCATCGTCGTCGAGGCAAGCTGTTTGGGGTCCATCTCGCCCAGGCCCTTGTAGCGCTGGACGGTATAGCCCTTGCGCTTTTTGGTGATCTTGCCGTCCTTGGCCTTGCCGTCCTCGTCGTTATCGTCGGGGTTCAGGCCCAGACTCTGGATGGTATCGCGCAGGATCTCGTCTTCGGGCTGGCGGCCGTTGGGATACACGTAGTGGATCTTGTTGCGCACCTTAATGCCAAAGATGGGCGGGCAGGCAACATAGACGTAGCCGGCATCGATCAGCGGACGCATGTACTTGTAGAAGAACGTCAGCAGCAGGATGCGGATATGCGCGCCGTCGACGTCTGCATCGGTCATGATGATGATCTTGTGGTAGCGCGCCTTGGTGATATCGAAATCGCCGCCGTCGCCGGCACTCGTCGTGACGCCGCAGCCGATCGCGGTAATCAGCGACTGGATGGTGTCACTCGAGAACGCGCGATGGTCACCAACGCGCTCGACGTTCAAAATCTTGCCGCGCAGGGGCAGAATCGCCTGGATGTCTCGGCGACGGCCGTCCTTGGCCGAACCGCCTGCCGAGTCGCCCTCTACGATGAAGAGCTCGGTCAGCTCGGCATCGCGCACCGAGCAGTCGGCGAGCTTACCGGGCAGGGACGCCGTCTCGAGCAGGCTCTTGCGGCGGCTCGCCTCGCGCGCCTTGCGGGCGGCATTGCGCGCCTTGCAGGCCTGCTGCGCCTTCTTGACGATCTCGCGAGCGGGCTTAGGGTGCTCCTCGAGGTAATCGGCAAGGCCGTCGGTCACGATCTTGAGCGTCAGCGCGCGCATATAGGAGCTGCCGAGCTTGGCCTTGGTCTGGCCCTCAAACTGCGGATCGGGCAGCTTGACCGAGATAACGGCCGAAAGGCCCTCGCGCACATCGTCGCCGGTCAGATTGGCGTCTTTTTCCTTGAGCAGGTTCTGCTTGCGCGCATAGTCGTTGATCACGCGGGTGAGCGCGGTGCGGAAGCCCTCAAGGTGCATGCCGCCCTCGGGGGTGTAGATGTCGTTGGCAAACGACATGACGTTCTCGCCGTAACCGCTATTCCACTGCAGGGAAACCTCGACCTCGCCCATCTTGGCCACAGGTGCGTCCGGGTCCGATTTGCCCTCGATGTAGATGGGCTCCTTAAAGGCCTCGGGGACGTCCTTGCCCTCGTTGAGGAACTTGACGAAGTCGATGATGCCGCCCTCGTAGCAAAACTCCTCCACGTGGGGAGTCGCCTCGCGCTCGTCGGTCAGCACGATTTTGAGGTTCTTATTGAGGAACGCCGTCTCCTGCAGACGGTTGTGCAGCGTATCGAAATCGTAAATGCAGGTCTCGAAGATCTCGTCGTCGGGCCAGAAGGTGACGGTGGTGCCCGTCGAATCCGAGGTGCCCACGACCTCCATCTTCTTGACGGTCTTGCCGCGCGAGAACTCCATCTCGTAGGTGTTGCCGTCGCGACGAACCTGAACGACCACGCGCTTGGACAGTGCGTTGACGACGGAGATGCCAACGCCGTGCAGGCCGCCCGAGACCTTATAGGCCGAATTATCGAACTTACCGCCGGCGTGCAAGATCGTCATGACGACCTCGAGCGTCGGGATCTTTTTAACAGGGTGCTCGTCAACGGGGATGCCACGCCCGTTGTCGACGACCGTGATGGAGTTGTCGGCGTGGACCGTCACCTGGATCTCGGTGCAGAAACCGGCCATGGCCTCGTCGACGGAGTTGTCAACGATCTCCCACACCAGGTGATGCAGACCGCTGGCGCTCGTCGAGCCGATATACATGCCCGGGCGCTTACGAACGGCCTCGAGACCTTCGAGAATCTTAATCTCGCCGCCATCGTAATCGTTTTCGTTTGCCACACGTCCTCCTTCAGTCAAGAAAATGTGTACAGCCTTACTAGTTTATCGTAAAAAAATACCCTCGGGAACGAGGGTATTTGGCTCTACAAGGCCACCAGATGCGATTTAAGGCTCTTTTTTGCTTTGCACGCCCTTGGCCCACTCGGCACTTGCTCTCATGGCGTTCTCGAGGGCCTCGCGCAGTTTTTGGTCTTCGATGGGCGCCACTTGGCGCTCGATCTCGGTGCGCTCGGCCTCACTTAGGTCGGCGTGCGGGGCCGGCGGGCGCTCGGTCGTCGCCGGGCGCAGGCGCTGCTTGGCGGCGGGCGGCGTGTGACCGGGCGCAGTGGTTTTGAACACCAGGCCGTCCACATGCGCACCGGCGCGCTCCATGCGCGCGCGGATGATCTCGCGCAACAGCGTCATTTCCTGCGTCCACGAGGGCGAATCGAGATATACCAGCAGCTCATTGGACTCGGGCAGGTAGCGCAGGCCCGTCACATGCCGCCCCTCGCGCGTGCCCGAGCACACCGCGTTCCACGCGCGATAGACCGCGCGCGACTCCTCGGCAGCCTCCATCTGCGCGCGGCGCTCAGGTGTCGCGGCCGCCAGGATGCGCTGGCGCTCTGCGTTTAAAAACCCACTGAAGGCGACCGTTTCGCTCTCGCGCTCGTAATTAGCACGTCTCACCCATGCTCACCACCTTGGCTCGATCAAGCAGGTCATCGGTAAAATACCCCAGGTTGGTCGTGGTTATGACCGTCTGGATATCATCGCCGATCAGCCGCAGAAAAGCGCCGCGACGCTCGCCGTCGAGCTCGCTCATCACGTCGTCCAAAAGCAGCAGTGGGGCGGTGCCCAGGACATCGCGAGCCACGGCCACCTCCGCCACCTTCCAGGCCAAAACCAACGTCCGCTGCTGGCCTTGGCTGGCAAATGAACGGGCGGATCGACCCGCCACGGTGAACTCAATCTCATCGCGATGCGGTCCCACCAACGTCACTCCGCGGCGAATTTCCTCGTCGGCGTGCTCATCAAGGGCAGCCAGCATGCGCTCGTACGCCCAGCCCTTCAGCTCTTCGCGATCCTCGACCTGGGGCAAATCCCCCAGTGTGGACGTATAGGTCACGTTGGCGGCCTCGCCGGACGCCACTTGCCCGTAGGCAGTGTGCACATGGCCCGCCAGCCGGTCGAGCAGGGCCAACCGGTGCACGAGCAGGGCCGAACCCGCGCGGGCAATCGAATCGTTCCACGCGCCGAGCATCTCGCGGCAGCACCAGGCCTCCTTGAGCAAGGCGTTACGCTGGGTCACGCAGCGCCCATAGGTGCTCGCAAGATCGGCATAGCGTGCGCTCAGTTGCATGCCAAAGTCATCGAGGGCGGCACGGCGTACACTGGCGCCTCGCTTAACCATGTCCAGATGGTCGGGGCAAAACAGCACGCTCGGCAGAACCCCGCGCACACCGGCGGCAGAGCATCTCTTGCCGTTGCGGCTAAACGAGCGTTTACCGTCCTCCGCGCTCAATCCCATATCAAGCACGCGGCCGTCGCCCTCGAGCCTCAGCTCGACCTTGCACGAGCCCACGCCGTCATGGACGAGCTCGGCTGCGGTCGGATGCCTAAACGAGGCGCCGCTCGTCAGCAGCTGCAGCGCCTCTATGAGATTGGTCTTTCCCGCCGCGTTGGGTCCCGCAAGTATCGTCACGCCCTCGTCCAGAGCAAGGCGATAGCTATCGAAGCTGCGGTAGTGCGCGACGGAAAGATCGCGGGCGAACATGGTCATGGCGCAGTGCTAGATGCGGACCGGCATGACCAGGTACAGGTAGTTGATCTTGTCGTAGGACTTGAAGATGCCCGCCTGCGAGTAGCTCTTGAGCTCCAGCGTGATCTCCTTCTCCTTGGACAGGGCATTGAGGCAGCCGAAGATGTAGTGGTAGTTGAAGGCGATGGTACCCGACTCGCCCTCGGCCTCGACATCGATCGTCTCCTGCGCAAGGTCCTGGTCATTGGAAATGGAGGACAGGCCCATCTGCCCGTTCTCGACATCGATCTCGAACTTGACGGCGGGGTTGGCGCTCGCGATAACGGCCACGCGCTTGAGGGCGGCGTTAAAGGCGGCGACGTCGATCTTGACGCTCGTCACGCACGAATCGGGGATGAGCTGCTTGTAGTTGGGGTACACTCCCTCGATGCGGCGCGACACGTAGGTGGTGTCGCCGGCCTCAAAGACGACCTGGGTGTCGGTAGCCCCGATCATGATGGTCGCCTGGCTGGCCATGATGTTCAGCGCGTCGTTAAAGGCGTCGGCCGGAACGTTGAGCTCAAAGGAACCCTCGAGGGTCGAGGTCTCGACCTGCGTATCGCACACGGCCAAGCGGAAAGAATCGGTCGCCACCAGGCGAACGGTGTTGTTCTCGACCTTCATGTGCACGCCACCCAGGATGGGGCGGGCCTTGTCGGTCGAGGTGACGCGCCACACGCGGCCGACCATCTCGGACAAGATATCGGTCGGCAGTTCCACGGCACTCTCGATGGCATAGGCCGGAAACTCAGGGAAGTCATTGGCATCGAGCGTGTTCAGGCGGAACGAGCTCTTCTCGCAACCAATCAGCACCTGGCGCTCGGACAGCTCAAAGGTGACCGGGGCATCGGGGAGAGTCTTGGTGATATTGGAGAGCATCTTGCAGGGAATAACCATCTCGCCCTCTTCTTCGACATGCGCCGCGATGCGATGACGGATCGAGATGGTGTAGTTAGAGGTCTGGAATTCCAAGATGCCGTCTTGCGCCTTGACGAGCACGCCCGACAGGATGGGAAGGGTGGATGCCGAAGCGACACCCTTCATAACGACGCCGATGGCTTGTGTAAGCGAGCTCTGGCTGACGGTGAACTTCATCTTTTAATACCTTTCTATAGATATAAATATCTTAATAATAGTAATAGCACTGACGAAACTGTTGATTACTCCCAAAGACGCAGGTCAGACCCAGAAAGAGAATCGACAGCAACCTGTGTGCAACGGGGGTGGTTTTCCACGTTCAAAACCTGCGCAAAACTTTTCATCAACGCGGGTTGGGTTTTAAACACCTTATGCCCGTGGTTTCGACAAGTTTTCAACAGGTGTCTCTATTTCCCTACGAGCGCAGTGTAATTTTATCGCGCAGCGACTTGAGGTCTTCGGTGACGGTGCGGTCTTCCTGGATCATCTTCTGGACCTTTTTGTAGCTCGTGCTGACGGTCGAGTGGTTGCGGTTGCCAAATTCGGCGCCCACCGCCGTGGTCGTCATCTCGCACATTTCGATGGCCAGGTAGATAGCGATATGGCGTGCTTTGGCGATATTGGCGTTGCGACGCGGGCCGATGAGCTCCTCGTGCGTCACGCCGTACTGCTCTTCGATGACGGACTGAACCGTCTGGACGTTGATCTTTTTGGCCGATGTGTCGAAGTACTGGCTGGCGATGGCGTCGATATCGTCAAAGGTGAGTTCCCCGCCCTCGCGCTCGCGGTCGCCCGCCTCGCCGGCGCAGCGCTCGCAAAAGCTCTCGAGTTCGCGGATGTTGGTGCCCGAGACCTCGGCCATGTGTTTAAAGTGCTCGTCGGTCAGGTGCCCGCCGTCGCCCCCATAGGCCGACAGCAGCGAGTCGTCGCCCGCCTCGGGAGCGGCGACGATGGTGTTCTCGTAATAGCGCTGCAAGATCTTGTATTTCATCTCGTAGCTGGGCTCTGCGACCAGGCAGAGCATGCCGGCGTTGAAGCGGCTGGTCAGACGCTCGTCCATGCTCAGGTCCTTGGGGGCGCGGTCTGCCGCGATGACGACCTTCTTGTTGTTGCGGATGAACTCGTCCATGAGCTGGAAAAAGTAGTCCACGCTCGCGCGCTTGCCGATGATGTTTTGGATGTCATCGATGATGAGCACGTCCACGCCGTGGTACGCCTGCATGATGGGAGCGTTGCTCTTCTTTTGGCGGTCGAACTCGGTCATCAGGTCGTCCAGATATGCCTGGGAGTTGGCATACTTGACCTTGATCTCGGGCGACTTCTCGGCGAGCTCGTTTTTGATGGCAAGCAGCAGGTGCGTCTTGCCCAGGCCCGATTTGCCGTAGATGAACAGTGATGTGCACGTGCCGCGCTCGTCCGCGAGGGCGGCAAACTTAAGTGCCGAGCGATAGGCATGGCTGTTCTCGGGGCCGTAGACAAAGTTCTCAAAGGTAAATTTTGAGTTCGCGGCGAGCGGGGCTCCATCCGTATTCTGCTCGGCCGGCACGGTCGGTGCTGGCATGGGTGAGGCGGGGGTCGCAGCTTGCGTGGATTTAGTCGGCGCTCCGCCCTTCATCTGGTTCATCATGCGACGAAAATCATCGGCCGAGAGCGTGTTCTTGATTGCAATGCCCGAATCCGCGCCCGCCGCTGCGTCGTGAGCGATGGGCATGTGCGTGACGGGTACGTTCGTTGACGTCGCCGCCGCGGTCGGCAACGGTGCCATGGTTTCACGGGAAACATCGCTGTGCTGGTGCTCGATTGTCGACACATCGCCTGCGGAGGCCGGCACCGCCGGGGAAGCAGCGGGAGCCGTGGCGGGCGCCGTCGCGGCAGCGGATTCCGTCGCGGCGCCTTGCGGTGCCACGATGTCGAGCGCAATCGGTGCAAAGGCGATTTCTTCCAGATAGGCCTCAATAGTCGGCTGATGCTTTTTGAGCTGGGCGATGGCAAAGCGCGAGGGGGCCTCGATCGTGAGCGTATCTTCGGTCAGGCTTATGGCGCGCGATTGCCCCAGCATGTTGATGAGGCGTGCATCTTGGCCGTCGCGCTGGCAAAAGGCGATGGCATCCCCCAGGATGATGCTTGCTTCCTCGTCCACTGTCTCTCCCGTTCTTTAGCTCTGAGCTCGCACGCGAGCGGCGCCGAGTTCGGTCAGATGGTATTTCTGGCCATGCTTGATGACCAAGCCGGCCTGCGCCAAGTCATTGAGCGTGCGTGACCAAGTGGGGGCCGAGTTTCCAAACGCCCTCGCAAGATCGGTTGCGCCGCACGCTTGATTTTGCGCCAGATAGCCCAGCGCGGCGTTGCCGCGATCGCTTACGAACACGTCCGGTTGTGGCTGCGCATACTGATTTGCTGCATTAGGATACATCATTTGAGCTGCTGGTTGTTGAGAACTCTGCATCGGCGGCATTTGCTGTTGAAAACTTTGAGGCCACTGTTGGTAAGGCTGCGGAGGCGTCTGCTGGGCCCAGGGGTTGTACTGCTGCTGCGGCATCTGCTGGTACGGCTGCTGATATCCCTGCTGGTACTGCTGCGGGAACTGCTGGTCATACCCCAGTGGCGGCATCTGCTGATATGGATATCCCTGTTGGTACGGCTGATAGCCCATTTGCTGGCCGCCCGGTGCCCCCGTTGCCTGCTGCATTGCTGCTGCATCCTGATCCGCCAGCGGCATGGCCTCTGGCATGTTTGGCGGCATCGACATCGATGCCGCCCGGGGCTCTTGTGTAGGAAGCATTCCAGGCTGCTGTATCTGCCCCACGGGGGGCTGCATCTGCTGCGTTGCCATGGGCTGCTGCGCAAAAGCTCCCGGCAGGGGATATGTGGGCTGCTCCGTCTCGGGCCGCACGGCAGCACCGCGTCCGCCGGCACGCTCGATTTCCTGCACGCGTTTAGGGTTCAGGCTTACCGTAACCACGGTGCCGTTGCCCATGTTGTCCTCGATGGATACGGCACCGCCGGCGTTTTCCAAATACTCCTGCACCATGGGAAACCCTGCTCCGGTTCCACGGATATAGCGCTTCATCTTGCTGTTTGCACTGGTAACGCCAAAGTCGAAAGCGCGCTCCTTGTCGTCGATGCCGGGTCCTTGATCAGCAAAGCGGATGGTGTCTCCGCCGTCCAGAATCGAGATGATGGGCTCGGCAAAGTGTGCGTGGATAAAGTTTTCGACAATCTCGCGGATGACCATGAGCGAGATATGGCCACCTTGTTCTTTCATGCACTGGTAGACGGTGTTGGTCGTCTCTTCCAAATACGTGCGGACATCCTGCGGATCAATGACGATTACACGCGGTGTCGACAGCATGTCGTCATAGACGGCGATGCGCGCAGCGTACATGGCTTTCGGCGCCTGCGTGGTCGTCTGCTCGCCTTCCGCACGCTCTTCGCGCACGCCGGTGATGTGCTCGTTGTCGGGTGCCGGGTCTCCGGAATCGACCATGGTGTAAAAGTCGTCAGACATGCCGCTCGCAATCTTTCAAAAGGTTTCGAACAAATAGTAGCTCACCGTGCAACGTTTCTCATCTTTCGACAACTTTTCAAAACCTGTTGAAAACTTTGGAAAACGGGCGAAAAGTTCTCAACATTGCCAACATGACCTGTTGAAAACTCGATGAAATATCGTGAAAGGTTGCCATGAGGCGCAAATTTCGGTTGTGCTTATGGGGGAACCGTGTGAACTGCGCAACCTTTCACCTTTGATTTCTTGACATTTGAACATTGATTTCCCTACAATCTTCAAGCTCACGTGTCTATATCTGCGTCCGCGTCCCCGCGGACACTCGAAATGCAGCAGGAGGAACTTAAGATGAAGCGTACGTATCAGCCTAATAAGCGTAAGCGTGCCAAGACCCATGGCTTCCGTGCCCGTATGGCCACTAAGGGTGGTCGTGCCGTGCTCGCCCGTCGTCGCGCCAAGGGCCGCAAGCGTCTCACTGTCTAGCAGCGATACACACATCTCGCATGAAGACTATTAAGTCTCGGCAAGATTTCGAGCATGTGTTCAGTCAGGGGCGTCGTTTCAATCACCCTCTGATTCGAATGACCATATGTGAATCGGTTGGCGAAGGCGACTCCGGAAGGGTCGCCTTCGTTGGTGCTAAGCGACTCGGTTGTGCCGTCGTGCGCAACCGATCTAAGCGTGTGATGCGCGAGGCCGCCCGCAGCTGCGGATTTCCCGTTGCGGGTTATGACATCATCTTGTTTGCAACTCCCAAGACGAGGGTTTCCTCGCCGCAGGAGATGGACAAGGCGTTGCGTTCGCTTATGAAGCGCGCCGGCGTTGCCGGGGAGGAGCGATGAGCAATCACGTTTTGCGACGTGTTGCCATCGCTCCTATTCGCATATATCAACAGGTTATTTCGCCCTTATTGCCTGACGCCTGCATTTATTACCCAACGTGCTCGCAATACGCCATCCAGGCGATTGAGAAGCACGGTGTTTTGAGAGGCTGCTGGCTTGCCGTGAGGCGCATCGCTCGCTGCAATCCCCTGCACGTCGGCGGTTATGACCCTGTGCCCTAGCGGGCACTCGCTATCGGAGGAAAACTTACATGTGGGATTGGATCGTTAACATCCTTTTCGAGCTGCTCAAGCTCATCCAGACCTTTGCGGTCGACTGGGGCCTGTCCATCATCATCCTGGTGGTCATCATCCGTCTGCTGCTGACGCCGCTCATGCTCAAGTCGACCAAGTCGACGGCTCGCATGCAGGTGCTGCAGCCCAAGATGCTCGAGATCCAGGAGCGCTATGCCGACGATCCCCAGCGTCAGGCCGAGGAGATGCAGAAGTTCTACAGCGAGAACAAGTTCAACCCCATGGCTGGTTGTCTGCCGCTGTTGATCCAGATGCCTATCCTGTGTGCCCTGTTTACGCTGCTGCGTAACCTGCCGCAGTACTTTAACGAGGGCACGTTCTCGTTCTTCAACATCCTGCCCGACCTGACCACCACGCCGAGCGCTTCCTTTGCCGATGGCTTTATGGTTGCACTGCCCGCGCTGGTCTGCCTGATCCTGTTCGCCGTCCTGACCCTGATTCCGCAGCTCTACATGTCGCGCAACCAGACCGGCCAGCAGGCTCAGAGCATGCGTATGATGGCCGTTGTCATGACGGTCATGATGCTTTGGATGGGCTGGAGCCTTCCCGTTGGTGTTCTGCTGTACTACGACGTCTCGTCTGCTTGGCAGGTTATCCAGCAGATTTTTGTGACGCAGAAGGTCATCGACAAGGCGAAGGCCGATGAGGAGGAGCGTCTTAGGAACGCGCCGCTGCAGGTTGAGGTCACTCGTCGAGAGAAGAAGCCGCGCCCGCACAAGAAGAAGTAGTGGGATATCAATCTTATTTAGGTACCTAACTTTTGGAGTACGTTATGTCTGAAGAGATCATCGAGGATATGCTTGAGGAGGTTGCCCCGCAGGTCGCGGGCGATTATCCCGAGATTGCACAGCGCTACAAGGCTGGTGAAGAGCTGACCGATGAGGAGCTCGACACCATTGCCGATGTTGCGATTTCCATCCTGCGTTCCATCCTTTCGCACTTCGATGCCGCCAACTCTCCTATCGATGAGTATGAGGGCGACGAGGGTGAGCTGATTTTGGATGTAACGGCTCCTGATCTTGCTGTTCTCATTGGCCGTCATGGTCGCACCCTCGATGCCCTTCAGGTTATGTTCTCTTTGCTGGTGAGCCGCAAGCTTGGCTTTAGGTATCCGGTTGTAGTGGACGTCGAGGGATACAAGAGCCGCCGTCAGGACAAGGTTGCCTCCATGGCTCAGTCTGCTGCCGAGCGTGCCATCCGCACTCATAAGAGTGTTTCGCTTCCGCCCATGAATGCCTACGAGCGCCGACTGGTTCACATTGCACTTCGTGGCAATGATGCCGTCGATACTCATTCTGAGGGTTCTGACCCTGATCGCCATGTGGTGATTGTTGCTCGATAATCTACTCGAGCTTATGCTAAGGGGACGTGGTTTCCACGTCCCCTTTTTTTGTCAAAAGTTCTCGATACACTGATTTTTGTCAGAAAGGAGCTTTCGTTGTTAGTACTTACCGATCAGCAGGCTGACGAGATGTTGAGTCGTCTAACTTCCTATTGCAAAGAGTATTCCTTGAGCGTAACTGATGTTGAGCTTAGGAAATGTATTCATCATTTGGACTTGGTTCTGGAAACAAATAAGACAACCAATCTCACCCGTATTCTTAACGTAGAAGATGCTGCCATACTTCATATCCTCGACTCACTTGTTTTGCTCCCTTATATCAATAAGGCTCCTGAGGGAGCTTTACTCGATATGGGTACAGGTGCGGGCTTCCCTGGTATTCCGTTAACCATATCCACGCATCGTAAAGCTACTTATATTGACTCTGTTGGCAAGAAGGTTGATGCTGTCAATTCTTTTGTTCATGCTCTTGGACTGAAACATGCTCATGCGGTCCACGATCGTCTTGAAGAATATGCTCGAAGCCATAAGAAGCAGTTCTCCGTTGTAACCGCCCGCGCCCTGGCCCCTCTACCGATTCTTGTTGAGTATGCGGCTCCGTTCCTCAAGGATGGAGGGCTATTTGTTATCACCAAGGGCAATCCTTCGGATGAGGAGCTTGCTTCCGGCATGTCAGCAGCTAAGATTTGCGGCTTCACTTTGCTTCTGAATGACGCAATTGATTTGCCTGAAGGCTTGGGTCACAGGGAGTTCATTGTCCTTAAGAAGAGTCATCCAGCATCCGTTTCATTGCCTCGTGCAAATGGCATGGCAAAGAAGAATCCGCTTGCCTAGATGTTTCACGTGAAACATAATGGATACTAACAACTTGCAGTGTTTCACGCGAAACATGGCGGTTGATATCGATTCGGAATGTTTCACGTGAAACATCCTCCGTTTGACAGCTTTAATACACACCAGGAGGGACCGTGGGATTTCGCGACGTTAAGCGTTCTAAGAGCGCAAAAAACACGCGTATCATTGCAATCATCAATCAAAAGGGCGGCGTCGGTAAGTCAACGACGGCTGTAAACCTTGCAGCAGCACTGGGTGAGCAGGGTCGTAAGACACTGATTGTCGATTTTGATCCGCAGGGAAACAGCACCAGTGGATTCGGAATTGAAAAAGAAGACCTTGATCACTGCATCTATGATGCATTGTTGAACGATGTGCCGGCAGAATCGCTTGTTCTTGATACAAATTGCAAAAAGGTATTCGTAATTCCGGCTACAATTCAGCTTGCAGGCGCCGAAATTGAGCTTGTAAGCGCAATTGCTCGCGAAACCCGTCTCAAAGATTTGCTTGAGCCGATTCAGGACGAGTTCGATTTTATTTTCATTGACTGTCCTCCTTCGCTCGGCCTGCTTACTATCAACGCCTTGACCGCAGCAGACAGCGTTTTGATTCCGATCCAGTGCGAGTATTACGCACTCGAGGGCGTTACGAAGCTGCTTGAGTCAATGAAAATGGTCAAATCACGTTTGAACAAGGGCTTAGACACCTATGGTGTGCTTATGACCATGTATGACTCGCGTACCTCTCTATCAAATCAGGTTGTTGAGGAGGTTCAATCGTACTTTGGTGATAAGGCGTTTAAGACGCTGATCCCCCGTACGGTTAAAATCTCCGAAGCTCCGTCTTTTGGAGAACCGGTAATTACCTATGCACCTCAAAATAAGGGTGCAAAAGCGTATATGAACCTTGCAAAAGAGGTGATCAAGCGTGCCTAGTGTAAAGAAACGTGGCGGATTGGGACGTGGACTCAATGCTTTGGTCTCAGAGGCCGAGTATGAGACCGGTGGTTCGGCTGCATCGGCTTCAAATGCCGCATCTGAAACAAAACTGCCTATTGAGGATATTGTCCCTAATCCAAATCAACCTCGAATTCACTTTAATGAAACAGAACTTCGCGAGTTGAGCGAGTCAATCCAAGAACATGGCGTTTTGCAACCACTATTGGTCCGCAAGCACGGAAATGGCTATGAGATTATTGCCGGTGAGCGTCGTTACCAGGCATCGAAACTCGCTGGCCTTGAAGAATTGCCAGTCATCATTAAGGAAGTTAATGATGAGGAAATGCTCGCTCTTGCACTTATCGAGAATCTTCAGCGTTCTGATTTGAACCCTGTCGAAGAGGCAAAGGGTTATCGTCAGCTCATTGATGCCAGCGGTATGACGCAGGAAGCGTTATCAAAGGCTGTCAGTAAGTCTCGTTCCGCAATTACAAATTCGCTTCGTTTGCTAGATCTTCCCGAAGTCGTACAGCAGATGATTTTCGAAGGCAAGCTTACTGCAGGTCATGCAAGAGCGATTCTTGCGGTTCCTTATGAAGATGCCAGGATTCGACTTGCTGAGAAAGTTGTCGCAGAAGGTCTTTCTGTTAGAGCGACAGAAAATCTTGCTCCGTTGTTTTCTGCCGGAGAGACGCCAAGGACTCCGAGACCGGCAACACCTCAGTCATTCAAAAAGGCCGCTCGAGTACTTCGTCAAGTTTTCAACACGAATGTACGTGTGAAGAGCTCGCGTGGCAAGAACAAAATTGAAATCGAGTTCAAAGACGAGGAGGAGCTCTCCCGTATCCTTGGCGAAATGATTCAATTTGGGCAGGAGGATCAGGATGAAGAATAAGGTTCTCGCGGCTATTGCGTTGGCAACCACCGTCGCCGCTGGTGCTTTTGCGGGGTATAAGCTTGCGACAGATGATGAACTACGCGGTCGACTGCTGCGCGGAGCTCAGGATATCGTCGATACATCAAAGAAGAAAATGGATGTGATGACCGAAGATGTCGCTATGCGCACTGCTCAGATGACTAAGAATCCCAAGATTAACCAAGACTGGGTTGACCATCAATGGGAAAATGTTGGTTATTAGGTACCTAACAATTACTTGCCTATTTTGAAGGGGCCTTGTCTGATTCATGAGACAAGGGCCCCTTATTTTGGCCATAAAGCTAAGTTCACGTAAATCAAGTCCACTAGGATGAAAACAAATGAAACAGCCCTGGTTGCATTATTTGCAACCAGGGCTGTCGGATGTTTCACATGAAACGTTATGGGGGGGCAGACTCCCCTATGCGTTCTTCTGGACCTTGAAGCGTTGCTTCAGTTGACCGCAGGCGGCATCAATATCATTGCCGCGAGAATTGCGGATCGTGGTCTCGATGCCACGAGACTCAAGGCGGCGCTGAAGATCCTCAACCTTATGAATCGGCGACGGCTTGAGCGGGCTGCCCTCGATGTCGTTAAGCTGAATCAGGTTAACGTGGCACAGCGTTCCCTCGCAGAAGTCGCAGAGCGCCTGCATCTCGGGATTCGTGTCGTTGACGCATTCGATCATGGCATACTCATAGGTCGGTCGGCGTCCGGTCTTCTCGGTGTAGAGCTGAAGCGCCTCGTGAAGGCGAAGTAGCGTGTACTTCTTAACGCCAGGCATAATCTTGTTGCGCGTGGACTGGATAGCGGAGTGCAGCGACACAGCGAGCGTGAACTGCTCGGGAATGTCGGCAAACTTGCGAATGCCTGGAATAACACCGCTGGTGGAGACAGTAAGATGACGGGCGCCGATGCCGATGCCATCGGGGTCGTTAAGGATGCGCAGTGCCTTGAGAACCTCGTCGTAGTTGGCAAACGGCTCGCCCTGACCCATGAAAACGACGCTTGTGGCGCGCTCGCCAAAGTCGTTGGATACATGAAGCACCTGGTCGACGATCTCTTGAGCGCTCAGAGAGCGCTTGAGGCCGTTGAGACCAGTAGCGCAAAAGGCGCAGCCCATGCCACAGCCAGCCTGAGTAGAAACACAGACGGAGAGTTTATTGCGGCGAGGCATGCCAACGGTCTCGACGGAAATGCCGTCGTGGTACTCGAGCAGATACTTGCGCGAGCCGTCCTTGGAAACCTGTTTGGTAAGCTCCGTCGGCGTGTCGAAGGCAAATGCCTCTTTAAGCTGCTCGCGGAAGGCCTTGGGAAGGTTAGTCATATCATCAAACGAACAAACGTTCTTCTCAAAGACCCATTCGATGAGTTGCTTGGCGCGGAAAGCGGGCTGGCCGAGTTCTGCCACGAGCTCGCGAATATCGTTTTGGCTCAAGTCGCGAATGTCCTGAGATTTAGTCCTGGGATTCATGGAAGCCTTTCGATTTTGGGGAAACGTAGAGGGTATCGCTACAATATGGTATCAGCTGCAGAAATAATAGAGGAGGAGTCTGCCCATGCCGGGTAAAAGCCTAGAGAACATGCACGTAGCGGTCTTGGCGGGCGGTCATTCCGCTGAGCGCGAGATCTCGCTCAATTCGGGAAAGAACGTCGTGGTGGCCTTGAAGGAGGCCGGCTACACTTCGGTGGAGCTGCTCGACACCGCCGCCGATGACTTTATGGTGACTATGGCGACCGGCGGCTTTGACGTGGCGTTTATCGCCATGCACGGCGCCGGCGGCGAGGATGGCGCCATGCAGGGTGCCATGGAGACCCTTGGTATCCCCTACACGGCCTCGGGCGTGCTTGCCAGCGCCTGCGGTGCCGACAAGGAGGTCTCTAAGCTCCTGTACGCCAAGGCGGGCATTCCTATTGCCCCCGGCCTCGCGCTCGAGGTGGGCGATGAAGTCGATATCGATCATATCGTCGAGGTTTGTGGCGAGCGCTGCTTTGTGAAGCCGGCCGTCAACGGTTCCAGCTATGGCATTTCCCTGGTCCATGAGCCCTCCGAGCTGCCCGCGGCAATCGCCAAGGCGTTTGAGTACGGCGACAAAGTGCTGGTCGAGAAGTGCATCGAGGGTACCGAGATCACCGTCGGCGTGTACGGCGAGGACGACGTGCGCGCTCTGCCGATTGTCGAGATTCGTAAGCCCAAGGACTGCGAGTTCTACGATCTGGACGTGAAGTATGTCGACCCTACGGACATCCATCGCATTCCGGCGCAGATTTCACCCGAGAATTACACTCGCGCTCAGGAGCTTGCCTGCGCTGCTCACAAGGCCCTCGGTTGCCTGGGTATCTCGCGCAGCGACTTTATTGTGAGTGAGGACGGCCCCGTCATCCTCGAGACCAATACCATTCCCGGCATGACCGATACGTCGCTGTATCCGGATGAGATCCGCCACACCGACGACATGACGTTCCCGCAGGTCTGTGACAGCCTGATCCGTATGGGCCTTCGTCGAGCGGGCATTGCATGCTAATCGAGGACGCGGTTTCGTCAGGAACGCCGCAGTTTGTCATCGACTCCTATGCCACGCTTGCCGAACGCGCCAAAACGCAGTCCTTCGGCCTTATCGAGGAAGATGTAATTGTCCTCGATACCGAGACCACAGGTCTTTCGGTGCAGGACAACGAGCTGATCGAGATCTCGGCGGCCCGTCTTTCGGGCCGCGAGATCGTCGGCCGCTTCGATACCTTCGTGCATCCCAAGCAACTGATTCCCGCCGAGATTACCGAGCTCACGAGCATTACAAATGCCGATGTGGCAGATGCCCCGTCGGCCGTTGAGGCCGTAGCCGCTCTCGCCGATTTTGTCGGTGGTTGCCCGGTAATCGCACATAACGCCACGTTCGACCGCTCGTTTATCGAGTCGGTCAAAGGCGGCGTCAACGTGAGCGATATTTGGATCGATTCGCTGGCGCTGTCGCGCATCGCGCTTCCGCGCCTGGCCTCGCACAAGCTGTCTTTTATGGCCGATCTGTTTGGCTGTGACTCGGTATCACACCGTGCCAATGCCGACGTCGACGCCCTGTGTGGCGTATGGCGCGTGTTGCTCGTGGCACTCACCGACTTGCCCCAGGGCCTCATGGCGCGCCTAGCCGACATGCATCCGGACGTGCCTTGGTCCTATCGTCCAATCTTCTCATTCTTGGCGGGGCAGAACCCTGGTTCTATCTTCTCTCTCAGCGCCGCCCGTGCTGACGTTCTCAAGGCCGATCGCGCCGACGATCGGGTGGACGCCGACGAACTGCCGGTACTCAGGATGCCGAGTCGTGAGGAGATTGAGGCAGACTATGCGCCAGGTGGCCTGGTCAATCGCATGTATCCCACCTACGAGCCGCGTGATGAGCAGATCGCGATGGCGCTCGAGGTCTGCGATGCGCTGGTCACGGGCACTCATCGTGTAATTGAGGCGGGCACGGGCGTCGGCAAATCGATGGCCTATCTGGTGCCTTTTGCCGAGGCAGCACGCCGTAACAACATCACGGTTGGTATTGCGACCAAATCGAACAATCTTGCCGACCAGCTCATGTACCATGAGCTGCCAAAACTTGCCGAGCAACTGGACGGTGGCCTGTCATTTTGCGCTCTCAAGGGCTATGACCACTATCCGTGCCTGCGCAAGCTTGAGCGCATGAGCCGCGGCCAGGTCGAGATTACCACCAAGCGCGATCCGGCGGACACGCTCACGGCGGTCGCGGTCATTATGGCGTACGTCTGCCAATCAGCCGATGGCGACCTCGACTCGCTCGGCATTCGGTGGCGCAGCGTCAACCGCCCCGACTTTACGACGGCCTCGCGCGAGTGTGCTCGTCGCCTCTGCCCGTTTTTCCCTGATAAATGTTTGGTCCACGGCGCTCGACGTCGTGCGGCGCATGCCGACGTGGTGGTCACCAATCATTCCCTGCTGTTCCGCAATGTCGCGGCCGAGGGCAGGATTTTGCCTCCGATTCGTCATTGGGTAATCGACGAGGCCCATTCCATCGAGCGCGAGGCGCGCCGTCAGTGGGCGCGCGTGGTGTCGGCGGACGAATCACGCGTTCTGTTTGAGCGCCTGGGTGGCTCGAGCACCGGCGCGCTAAGCCAGGTTTCCCGTGATTTGGCAACCTCCGAGGGCTCTACGCTCTATCTGGGCCTTACTGCCAAGGCGACCTCGACGGTTGCGCGTGCGAGCATGGCGATCGCCGACGTGTTCGATGGCGTTCGCGAGCTCGGCCGCCGTGCCCGTGGGGGTTATGACAATGCCAATCTATGGATTGGCCCCGAGCTGCGCGAATCTGACGACTGGCATGATTTCTTACAGTCGGCTTACACTGCCATCGACGCATTGGAACAAGCTGACAAGAGCGTCGACGCGCTGGTACAAGCCGTCGCCGCCGACAAGCCCGAGGTTGTTGTCGACCTGGGTGATATCTCGCGCCGCCTGCACGAGCTGGCCGAGAACCTCAAGCTCATCATTGATGGCACCGATGAACACTACGTGTATTCGCTGCAGGTCAATCGCAGGCTGCGTGCCGGCGGAGAGTCAATGACCGCAGAGCGCATCGACATTGGCGAGGCCTTGGCAACCGAGTGGCTGCCCGAGGTTCACACGGCTATCTTTACCTCGGCGACCATGACGGTGTCCAAAAGCTTTGAACACTTTAACCACGCGGTCGGCCTCGATCGCATCGGTGCTTCAACATCCTCATCGCTGCACTTGGACTCGAGCTACGACTTCGATTCGAACATGGCTGTAGTCGTTGCGGGCGATATCCCCGATCCGCGCGATCGTGAGAGCTATCTTACGGCGCTCGAGCGCGTGCTGGTCGACGCCCATCTTGCCATGGGCGGATCGGTGCTCACGCTGTTCACCAATCGGCGCGACATGGAAGACCTGTACGCCCGCGTTGAGCCCAAAATGGCCCGTGCGGGTCTGGAGCTCAACTGCCAGCAGCGCAACTCATCTCCTCGTCGCCTGCGCGACCGGTTTATCAACGAGCCGACCTCGTCGCTTTTTGCACTTAAGGCCTTCTGGGAGGGATTCGACGCCAGCGGCGAGACGCTGCGCTGCGTCATCATTCCCAAGCTGCCGTTCTCGAGCCCCACGGACCCGCTCTCGTGCGAGCGCAACCTGCGCGAAGACCGCGCTTGGGCGCGCTATTCGCTGCCCGAGGCGGTGCTCGAGGTCAAGCAGGCGGCCGGCCGCCTTATCCGCTCGTCGACCGATTGCGGCGTGCTGATTCTGGCCGACCCGCGCCTGGTGACGAAGGGCTACGGAAAGAAGTTCTTAACGTCGCTGCCCACGAGCTCCTACCAGCGCATCGAATCGGCGCAGATCGGGCACTATCTGCAACTGTGGCGTGCACGCCACGAGCGGCGGCGCTAAAGCGGACAGACGAGGGTTTTTGCCATATCGCACAGACGCTTTGACAGGGCGGGGTCATCCAAGATGTGGATGGCTCCGCCCGCTGCAATTATCTGGCTCAGTAGCCAACGCTCGGAGCCGTAATGCACGGTTACCGTTGCCATGTCTGCTCCGCTGCGCTCGATTAGGGTGATGCCGGCCCAGTCCAGATGCTCCGCCATATCGAATGGCATCAAGAGCTTTGCACTACGCTGCGTCCGGGCAAGGGAATCGTGGAGGGATGCGACGTCCGGTGCATGAGGCACGACGGAGTCTTCCGTCAAGGCGAGTCCCTCGATTTTATCCATGCGATAGGTGCGCTGCTCATCGACCGCGATGTCCCAGGCAATCAGGTATGTTTGGTCGCCGTTTGCCGTAATGCGCAAGGGGTCGACCAGACGCTCACGTGGCCGTGCATCGTCCATCGAGCGATACGAGATGCGGCAGCGAACGCCGTCCTGAATGGCGCAGCTCAGCTGCTGCCAGTGCGACCCGTGGTTGACGGTGTCAAAGACGCGCTGGTTATAGCCGAGCTCTTCGGGTAGAAGAGCATGCCGAATCCGGGCTGCCGTCTGTGGCTCGATCCCCAACGATTCAAGTTCGTGGTTGAGCACAGCGCCCTCGGCGGCACTCAGGCGCAACGGTAGAACACGCCCGGCGTCGCCGGTGAGGACCACACGCTCGCCGTGGCATTCGCAGATGATGCGCGCGCCCGATTCTCGGTCCGCGAGCGTCGAGACGATCTCGAGAATCTCGTCGAGTGACACCCCTGTGATGTCAAAGCGGCTGCAAATCTCGGCTCGTGTCATGCCGCTCTCGCCGGCGGCGTAGAGGGCCTCCATGATGTCGATGGCGCGCGAGAGTCTCTGCTCGCTGGTGAGTTTACGCACGGGCATGCTCGTGCACCGTCCTTTCAATGAGGTGGTTCCACGCCTGCTTGAGCGATTTGGGGGCCATGGGCCTCATGCCGTCCATGGCGTGGGCCATGCAAAATGAGGCGGCGGCTTCAAGGTCACGCACGTCAACGGTCCAGGTCCATCCCGCATCGGTGTGTGCGAGCTCACCTCGCCCGCGCGTGAGGCCGTTGATCATATCGATCTGCGTCTGAGGGGCGAACGAGAACGTGGCTGCAACGGGCGGTCGGTCGGCAAAATCGAATTCAAAGAACAGATAGTCGTTGAGATTGAAGTCCGCAGGGATGGCGTAGGCCTTCGAAGGACGCCAAGCGCGAACGATACGGTCGCAGCGGAATGTCCTGATGCCGTCGGTGACATTGTCGAGGCCGCAGAAGTACGCCACGCCCTCGCGTTCGAACATGCCGTAGACGCAGACGGTACGTTCTTTCTGCTCGCCGCGTCCGTTCTGATATAAAAATCGCAGCGCGCATCGCTCGGCAAAGGCGCTCCATACCGCATCGACGGTGGGAGAGCGGCGGATTGGTGCTTCGTCCACCGTCGTCCTACCGGTGAGATAGGCAATCTTGGAGCGAATATCGGCAAGCGGTGCGGCAAAAGTGGATGAGCCGGCCGCTAGTGTCTGGTCGATGGCGTTGAGCAGGATATCGGCGTCGTCTGCGGTGATGAGGCCGCCTGCTGCAAAGGTGTGCTCGCGGTCGATTGTCCACGAGCTTTCCTCGGTCTCCTGCGCACCGGCGGGGCGAACCTCCTTGATTAAGATGCCACGCTCGAGCAGTTTGTCACGATCGCGCCGAAACTTGCGCTTATCCGAGTCGATGTTGCCGGAGCCATATCCCAGGTCGGAATCCAAGACGATCTGCTCGGTCGTCAGCGGTTCGGGGGAGCTGTTGAGCACAAAGAAAAGATTGAGGATGCGCTGGGCCGTTTTATCGAAACTGGGCTCCGAATTCCCCTTTTTAATTGTCGCGGTCGTGTCGCTTGCCGTCATAGAGTCCTCGCATGAGAAGGTGGTTTGCTGCCATGATTTTAGTCCGATATGGAGATTAGGCTATATCCTTGTCCGCTCGGGGCGTTAAGATGGCCCGAATTCGGTCGTTTGCGCTCGCTCGGGGTATACTTTCGACTATATACGGTTCTAATGTGCATGCATTGGGCCTATTTGTCGGATTATGGATGTGGAGCGCACATGGCGAACACCCAGAACTATATTAACCACCTGCTGCAGAACACCGGCATTACGCCGGCATGCAGCGAAGAAGAGCGCTTGGCGGCCGAGGATATCGCTCAGATCTTCCGCAACCACGGCTTTGATCCCGAGGTTCAGGAGTTCAATGCCCCGGCGCCCAGTAGGTTGGCATTTGCCGTTACCGGTATTCTTGCGTTTGCCGGTGCCCTGCTGATGGGCATCGGTGGCGGTATCGGCTTGGTCGGCACCTTGCTGGCCATTGTCGGCGCCGTTCTTTACGTGCTCGAACGCACAGGGCACCCCGTGGTTTCGCGCCTGGGCAAGACGGGCGTGAGCCAAAATGTCATCGCCTACCACAAGGCCTCGGGCCCGCTCGCGTCTCCGCGCAACCGCCCGGTGGTCGTTGTCGCACACTACGACTCTCCCCGTGCTGAGCTGCTCGCCCGCGAGCCCTATGCTTCGTATCGTGCGCTCATCGCCAAGCTGTTGCCCGTTGCCACGGTTGCCCCTGCTGCCGTTGCCATCCTGCGTATCCTGCCGCTCCCCGGCGCGCTCAAGGTTCTGCTGTGGATTGTCGCGATCCTCGCTTCCCTCGTTGCACTTGCCAACGCGGCAAACATCATCTCTAACCGCCACGTTCTTCCCTATACGTCCGGCGCGGTGTGCAACAAGTCTTCTGTCGCCGCTATGCTCGGCGTTATGGACAACGTTGCTCCCTTCCAGGGCGAAAACGAGTTTCCCGACGATGTTCCGTTCGATACCTATTTTGGGGAGCAGAAGCGTCGTGCCGAGGAAATGGCGCGCGCGGCGGCGGAGTATGCCGCGGCCCAGCAGCAAAACGACTACGGCAACACCATCGAGTACGAAGAGCCTACCTACGCCGAGGACGAGTTCGGTCAGCCGATTGCTCCCGACGCTCAAACCGAGCCCGAACAGGGCGAGGCTTTTGACGAGCAGATCGAGGGCTTTGAGGGTGCGTCTGCCGACGAGACGCTGATTGGCGCCATCGTGCCCGAGGATCAGAATCAGGCTGTCCAGGCCGAAGAGTTCAATGACGAGGTTCCCGCTGCTGAGCCGGCGGAGGAGCCTGCCGCGGCTGAGCCCGAGCCCAAGCTCTATCGCAATGCCGCCGGCAACATCCGCTTTGGTTCGGATGCCATCCGTGCGCTCGGAATGCTTCCCGAGTCCTGCACGCTCGATTACGAGGAGGGCGAGGAGCCGACGTTTGAGCCCGAGCCTGCCCCCGTCGTGGCTGCGCCTGCGCCCGTTGTCGCTGCGGATGATGAGTCTGCCGCGGTTACCTCTGCCGTTGCCGAGCCCGAGGCGGTGTCCGCGATCGATCCCGCGGCAGGACTGGACATTTTGGCTCCCGCCGCGCCGGCGCAAGACGTTGCGGACGAGTCTGACGACGATTACGTTGAACAGCCGAGGCGCGTGTCTTACGAGAGCGATACTGATTTCTCGGCCGAGATTCCCGCGGCAACGCCCCATGCCGATATTGCATCCGCGTTCTCTTCGATTGGCGCCAGCGCTTCCAACTTCTTTAAGGGCGCGCTTGCAAAGGGCAAGAAATTTGTCGACGATTTCGAGAAGAAGCGCGCTGCCGCACGCGAGGCTGCCGAGCAGGAGGCTATCGCTCAGCAGCAGGCAGCCGAGGCGGCACGTGAGCGCGCGGCGCAAGAGTTCGAGCAGAACGAGGCTATGCAGTCCGCGCCCGTCGATGCCGCCGAAGCTACAACGTCCTTTGAGTCCCAGCAACCGACGTCCGCGGATGTTGTTGAAGCGACGACGTCTTTCGAGGCTCAGCAGCACGTCGATAGCACCATGTCGTTTGATGCCGCGCAGTTCGATTCCACGATAACGTTTGAAAAGCAAGGTACCGCGATTGCCGAGCCCCTTCCTGCTTCCGATGAGCAGGACGACGCGGCGGGCGATGGCGAGCCCATTGATGCTGCCGAAATTCAGGATGCGACCGAGGACGAGCCCGTCGAGGTCAACTCTGACGAAGAGCAGTGCGCGGCAGCCGAGCAAGATGATTCGACCGAGGTCGAGCAGGAGGAAGTGCCTGCGGTTTCCGAGACTCCCGAGACGGATGAGTCGAGGCCTTACTCCACGCAGATTTTCACCATGCCGACTCCGAGTGGTTCCGGTGCCACGGTTGCCAATGTCGCTCCCACCCAGGACGAAACGGTCGATTCCCTTATGGCCCAGATTTCCTCCCAGGCATCGCCGCGTCCGCAGATGAATGTTCCCGATCCGGCGTCGGCACCGTCGCCTGCGCCCTCCTCGTCTCCGCTGGCTTCGGTCCCCGATCCATCGCTGCCGTCGATGAAGCAGGCAAACGTTGCGTCTCGCACGTCGCTGTTCGACCTTCCCGATCCCTCTGCCCAGGTCAACGACCCCTTTGCTACTGCTCAGGGTCCCGAACCCACATCGGCACCCGTTGCGCCTCCTATGCCCGTTGCGCCGGGCGCGCAGCCGATCGAGACCATTTCAGCTCCCGCCCCGGCGGCACCCAAGTCTCGTAAGCGCGGCCTGGGTGGCCTGTTCGGTCGTAAAAAGAAAAACGAGCAGGACAGCATGAGTGACTGGCTGGGCGTCGAAGACGATTACGATGCCAAGAAGTCCGGTCGCGGTATCGGTTCGTGGGATAACTTCGAGGACGATAACGATGGCTGGAAGGGTGGCGCTACGTCTTCCGATGGCGCTTCTTCCGAAGATATGCTCTCGGCTGTCGCCTCTATGGGCGATGATGAGCTGCTCGGTCACGATATCTGGTTTGTGGCAACCGGCGCCTCGGATTGTGATGGCGCCGGCATGAAGGCCTTCTTGGCTTCGCATCGCGATAAGCTCCGCGGCGTATTCTTCATCAATCTTGAATCCGTCGGCGCCGGCAGGCTTTCGGTGGTGACGGTCGAGGGCGAACAGCAGCTGCTCAAGGGCGATCGCCGCATCATGAACCTGGTCAGCAAGGTGTGCAAGTCGTTCCATGTCGATTGTGGCGCGCTCGAGATGCCCTATGCCAAGACCGATGCCTATGCCGCGCTTGAGGCGAGCCGCCGAGCCCTCACCATCGCCGGCGTGGACGGCACGCGTCTGGCTTGCGCTCGTACCGAGGACGACCTGCCCCACAATGTCAACCCGACGAACATTGCCACGGTATCCGAGGTCGTGACCGAGGTTATCCGCCGTTCGTAGACGGAGCTCTAAGGAGTCAACGTGTTTTCGTATATTAAGCGCCATTGGCCTGTCTACGTGATTTTGACCTTGATTGCCATTGCGTTAGGATTTGGGGCTGCCTACATCGTGGGTGCAAAGGGCTCGACCCCCGCCTCCGCAATCAGCGAAGAGGTGGAGCAAGAACAGAGTACGGGTGCCGATGGGATTCCTGAGTCCGAGCAAGCAATCGTTGATGGTGGATCTTCGTCTGCAGAGTAGATACGGCGATTTACATGATTGAAAGCGGGCGAGCCAGGGGACTGTCTCGCCCGCTTTTTCATCGCGCTAGCGCTTCTTTGGGATCGACCTAAGGCGAGCGAACCATAGGGCTGCGGCACCCGAGGTCAGGAGCGCGGTGATGCAAGCGGCGATGGGAACTGATCCTGTTGCCGGTAGGTCCTGCGGTAGGGTACAGCGTTGAATGACGCTGTCCTCGTCATGTGACTCAAGTTTATCGCCGCCACCGTTGCGGCAAAGATCGACGCGCGCGCTGTTGGTGAGTGCGGTTTGGGGCGCATAAGCCGACGTTGCCTGCATGTGTACGACTGCGCCCCGAGCGTCTGTGCCAAGGATTGCTTTGGCATCGTCAAGGTCGTCGTGCTCATCTTTGAGATCATCGCGGGTCCAAGAATCCACATCGCTTCGAGTCGTAAAGTCGGCGGCTACCGCACCGTATTCAATTCGAATGCCCGTTACGACGGTATTGGACGCAAGGTCGAGTTCTTTCGCCTCGAGTGTGGTGGATTCCGTGGTCGAGACATCCGCCTTCCAGAGGTGCCAGCCGTCGTAATCGACGAGGCGGCAATCCTCACCCAGACTCTCCCTTACTTCGTCGGACTCAAGCCAAGGATTTTCGTGCCCATCGTCAAGTGTCGCGTTTGCCGGCTCATCGACGTCTGTCGAGTCCAACGGCGTCGTGCGATACCACACGTTGCACAGACCATTGAGGTCGCCGATGGCGACGGGGGTTTCGATTGAGACGAATCTCGCCGTATCGTCCTCGGCACACTCAAGATCATCGGTAATTGTGAACTCATCAACCCAGGTAGTTGAATCGTTTCGAGCGTCGATGGTATAGGAGAAAAGCCCATCCGAATTGGTTTGCATCGCGGCACGGTTTTTACCATCGCCGTTAGTCAACAGGCCCTTTTCGATAGGTTGGACAAGTTCCTGACGCTTGTCGACCTGCCCCTTGATCTCGATGGGCGCATCCTTCATCGCGACGGATTGGACTTCTCCCGTATCCTTTATTTCAAACGTTATCTCCTCGGCAAGGTCATAGGTCCGCGGAGACATCATTTCGCGCAACGAGTAGGTGCCGGGTGCAAGATGTTCGACGCGGTGTGGCTTGTCGGATGAGGTCCAGGAGTCTATTTCGGTTTTATCGGGACCATA
Organism: uncultured Collinsella sp.; assembly: GCA_905197585.1. GTDB lineage: Bacteria > Actinomycetota > Coriobacteriia > Coriobacteriales > Coriobacteriaceae > Collinsella. The sequence continues at coordinate 12,108 of CAJJZO010000001.1, read as the reverse complement.
TAAGGCGAGCTGTGCGCCTTCCACTTCCTGCTCACCGCTTGCATCGACCTTGGAGATATCAACCTTGGTGTAATCGTCGGATACGTTAAGCCGTGCTTCTACAACGGGTGTTTTCTGGTCGGCATAAGTAAGGTCGACAATATGGGTTGTCTGATCGAGCAAGAAGCCTGCCGGCGCTTGAGTCTCGACAACCTCGTAGCGTGCGGTGCCAGATCCCAGTGGGAGGTTGCCCGCGCGTGCTTCTCCAGTTTCATCCGTCGTGACGGTCGCGACAGTCTCACCGTCGAGCGCGGCAATGCTACCGTCGGGGCGCACGATATCACCCGAGGCACGGATCTCAAAGACGGCGCCCGCGAGGCTGCTGCCGTCTATGGCATCGGTTTTAACGATCCTGATGTTTCCGGTCGCGGCGTGGTCATAATATGAGGCGATTGCAACGGGCGTTAGGTTCATGTCGGCGGGTATGTTTACCTCGATCTCTTCGCCGACAAGATAGGGCTCTTTGGCCGAGGTTTCGCGTACATAATAGGTGCCCGGCACGAGCGATTCGGGCAGTGTGACGGTCCCGGTCGCGTCAGTCGTAAAGGTGTCCATTACGTTATGTGCTGGATACCAGCAAGTTTGTGAGACAGGTTCGTGATTGCTGTCGAGGAGTTGGAAGGTGAATCCGGCTAGGGGAACAGAAGCGCCTGTTTGGGCATCGCGTTTTACAATCTGGAGATGCGTCGACAGAGCGTGGTTGTCCACGATATATTGAAGCTCGGCGCCGTCGGAAATCTGATTGGCCCCGACGGTCCATTCCCCTGCACGTTTAAAACCCTCGGGGACGGTTTCCGGAACCTCGCGAACCGTGTAGCCGGCACGGTCGTATGGGACGGCTCCGTGGACACCGGCGGGTCGCTTGCCTGTGCCGAACCATGCTTCGGGCTGATCTTTGGTGGAGGCAAAGCCATAGATGTTTGTGATCAGTGTGCCAACAACCTGCTGAGAGCTGTTGCTGACAACCTCAAAGACAACACCACCCGCCGGCTGCTCCAGGCCGGATTGGTCGCTATTGCCGTAATCCTTGAATTTGGAAATCTCAAGGTTAAACGCAACGGGGATATCGGAAACGCGAGATTCGATCTCGACCACGCCTGAATCGCCGAGCTGGTCGGCTCCAACGGTATAGGTCCAGCTGTCGTTGGATGGCAGGTAGCCCTCGGGGGCTTTTGATTCGTAGATGGTAAAGGTTCCTAAGGGGACATCGGCGAGGGCGGCCCGACCGCTTTCGTCGGTCGTGAGGATTTGTGCCCATCCAGGGGTTGATTGCGACACACACGTGAACTCTGCTCCTGCGAGTGAAGATCCCACCTGGGGGCCGGCATTCGTCGCGGCATCGAGTTTTACGATACGCAGGTTGATGGTGCCGGGCTGTTCTTCAATGGCGACCCGCCCGCCGTCATTCCCCGTGGTAAAGGCAATACGATCGTGGCGGGGGACATAGCCGGCCGGCGCCTTCGTTTCAACTAGGTAGTATGCCGTGTTGGGCAGAAGTGTTGCTTGCGCTCGACCGTTGCTGTCCATCTTGATGGTGCCGACACGCGCGCCGCTGGCGCTCTCAAAAATATCGAATGTTGCCCCGGTAAACTGATAGGTATTGTTTCCGCTGGTAATAACGGTGTCAGCAGACTGCTTTTGGAAGGAAACAGAGACCGCCGGCAGTACATAGAGCATGTCTTGACGTTTGCTGCCGCCCGATACGGCTCCTAGATAGCGTCGCGCGCGGTGCGGAGCGGCTTTGATGCTTCCTGATTTTGCGCTGTCGTGGAGCCACCGCGCAGCCGCCACGACTTCATTGTCGGCGGTAAAATGTCCACTCTTGGTTTTGCCCTGAGCGGTCGTGTAGGAGTAGGTGCCGTCGACATGGGTAGTGCCGTTGAGCATCCATACGGCAAGCTGGGTGGCGGCGCGGGCGCGATCGGGTGAAAGATGGTAACCGCCAAACGACGTGGCGGTAGGATATCCGTGACAAACGATTGCCGCGAACTCGTCGTCGAGCCACACCCAGCCTTGATCAAAGTTGAGCCATGGGCCGCCCGGTTTGGTGGGGCCGGGGCGCTCCTGGTTCATGCAGTAGGCAATCGAGGTGTCTTGAGCTTCATACTTGCCGATGAAGAAGGGTCCACAATCATCGCTAATAGTGCGGAAGCCGAGCTGGTCGTAGCCATCGACGGCAAATGCGGCTCCCGGTGCCAGGCAGCCGAAAAGCAGGAAGAGGAGCAGGAGCAGCGGACCTGTTGCGATTGCGCTGTGGACAGAGTGCGTGGGTGCGTTGGACATGGCTGCTCCTTATCCCTCGTGCGCCGCACGGGGAGGCTGCGACGCGTAGGATGAGGCTACCCCCGAGGTTCATGCGGGTAAGTACCGGAGCCTGACCAAAAGCTTGCCCAATTCCTGACAAATTGAGCTCAAATACAACAATCAAGCAAAAGTGCAGGTAGAAGATAGGGAGAACAGGAGGTTAAAGGTCCTCGTCTCCACAATTGACGCGATTTTCAAACGAATCTCCACAGCTAAAACAAGCATCGCCACCCTTGTATCGAACAAGACAACCGCGTTATACTAGCCAACACACAAGCGGGCATCGCCAAGTGGTAAGGCATCAGCTTCCCAAGCTGACACTCGCGGGTTCGAGTCCCGTTGCCCGCTCCATTCGAATTTCAGGCACGGTAACGTTTCGTTACCGTGCCTTTTTCAATAAAGTGCCGGGACTCGAACCCGACAGGGTGCGAGCGTTAAGCAAACGCGAAGCGTTTGTAGCGAGCAGGCGAAGGCGCCGGCAGGCGCCTGAAGCCGGTGCGGATTTGCGAAGCAAATGCGCGGACGTCCCGTTGCCCGCTCCAATTCCAAAATGTTAGGTTAATGCCTGCTGCCCATACTTGCACCTGCGCACGGTACAATGGTTGGGTTACGACCAACGTGCCAATAACCAAAAAGGAGCCGCTATGATCGATCGCTATACCCGCCCGGAGATGGGACACATCTTCTCCCTCGAGAACAAGTACGCCATTTGGCAGGAGATCGAGGTCTTGGCCTGCGAGGCCCAGGCGGAGCTCGGCAAGATCGGTATTTCCAAAGACGAGGCCCAGTGGATCCGCGACCATGCCAACTTTGAGAAGGCGAAGGTCGATGAGATCGAGGAAGTCACGCGCCACGACGTCATTGCCTTCCTGACCAACATGAAGGAATACATCGATGCCGATGTTCCCGAGGGCGACCCCAAGCCCAGCCGCTGGGTTCACTATGGCATGACCAGCTCCGATCTGGGCGACACAGCCCTGTGCTACCAGCTCACCCAGGCCTGCGACCTGATCATCGAGGACGTCAAAAAACTCGGCGAGATCTGCAAGCGTCGTGCCTTCGAGGAGCGCAACACGCTCTGCGCCGGCCGTACTCATGGCATCCATGCCGAGCCGATGACCTTTGGTATGAAGTTTGGCTCTTGGGCCTGGGAGCTCAAGCGCGATCTGGACCGTCTTGAGGATGCCCGTAAGAACGTTGCCTTCGGTGCTATCTCGGGCGCTGTCGGCACGTACAGCTCCATCGACCCGTTTGTCGAGGAGTACGTCTGCGAGCACCTCGGCCTTGTCCATGACCCGCTGTCAACGCAGGTCATCAGCCGCGATCACCACGCCTACCTCGCCGGCGTCCTCGCAACGACGGCCGCCACGTGCGAGCGCATCGCCACGGAGGTCCGCAACCTCCAGAAGACCGACACCCTCGAGGCCGAGGAGCCGTTCCGTAAGGGTCAAAAGGGCAGCTCCGCCATGCCGCACAAGCGCAACCCCATCACCATGGAGAAGGTCTGCGGCCTGTCGCGCGTCGTGAAGGCCAACGCGCAGGTTGCCTTCGACAACGTCGCCCTGTGGCACGAGCGTGACATTTCGCACTCCTCTGCCGAGCGCGTCGCCCAGGCCGATAGCTTCATCGCGCTCGATCACATGTTCCAGTGCCTCATTCGCGTTATCGACGGCCTGCAGCTGTACCCTGCCCGCATGATGGCCAACCTCAATAAGACCCGCGGCCTCATCTTCTCCTCCAAGGTGCTGCTCGCCCTCGTCGACACGGGCATCACCCGCGAGGACGCGTACGCCATTGTGCAGGAGAACGCCATGGCAACTTGGCACGAGGTACAGGATTGTGTCTCCGGCCCCACCTTTAAGGAACGTCTCGAGGCCGATCCGCGCTGCACCGTCAGCCAGGAGAAGCTCGACGAGATCTTTGATCCGTGGGACTTCCTCACCCGTATCGACACGGTCTTTGATCGTCTGGAGCAGCTGAGCTTCGAGTAGGTTCGGGCATAACGTTAGCTTTTTAGGGCGCTTTGCTGGTAATGTGTGTTGCCGGCAAAGCGCCTCGTTGCATTTAGGGAAAGACGGGGATAATAGTCGTCTTGAATAACATTCTGAGAGGGGATCGCATGATTTCGTTTGATTACAAGCCTCAGGGCGTGTGTGCTCGCAATATTCACCTTGACCTTTCCGATGACGGCAACAAGGTGATGGGCGTTGAGTTTACCGGTGGCTGCGACGGCAATCTCAAGGCTATCTCCAAACTGGTCGAGGGCGCTCCTGCCGATCGCGTAATCGAGGTTCTCGCCGGTAATACCTGCGGTATGAAAAAGACCTCCTGCGCCGACCAGCTTACACGCGCTATCGAGGCCGCTCGCGCCGAGATCGCCTAATGGGTATCGCCGATCACATCAAGAACGGAATATCGCGTCGCGGCTTTGTACTCGGTGGGGCTGCCGCGGGCGCTGCCACGGTGCTTGCCGGATGCTCGAAAAAAACGGGCACCAGCGATGATGCCGCCGGCGAGCCGCAGATTATCAAGGACGATTCCAAAATCATCTCGATTACGGATGAGTACGAGGCAGTCGACATCGATCTTGAGCCGGCGGCGTCGTGGACGCTGCCTCTGGGTACGCTGCTGTACTACTGCGACGGCGATTATGCCGCGGCGATGATGGCGCCCGCATCGGCACTGCACGCCAACACACTCGGTGTGCTTAACCTGGGCGATGGCTCGCTTACCACATTAATCGAGGATCCTATCGAGGGCACGGGATATGCATTCTACGATGTCCGTGCCGGCGACGGCGTATTCGCGTGGGTTGAGATGAACTTTGCCAATTCATCGTGGAAGCTCTACGCTCAAAATCTGTCGGGCGCTTCGCTCTCTGGCGACGTGGTTGAGCTCGATCGAGGTGGCAAGGACTATGATCCGCCCCTGTTTACGGCGTTCGGGTCATCAGTCATCTGGTATAAAATGCCTTCGGCAAGCGGCAATAAAACGAGTAGTGATTCGTTTTGCTATCGTCGCTCGCTTGATGAATCTAAGGCCGAGACAATTTGGAAATCGACGGGCCGCTTTGCATCGGCCCCGCGCGCGAGCGACGGCATTTTGACCATCTCGCCGCGTGTCCGCAACGACGAGGGCGTCTACTACGGCATAACGGCAATCGATCTGACCGACGGCAACAACACCAAGCGTGCCCAGCTAGTCCTTCCCTCGTCAGTCTCGCCTTTCGAGGCCGTGTATATGGGCGATACCTTCGTGTTTTCTATCGAGGCGGCCTATAGCGGCGTGGGCAGCCTGGGCAATATGGGCACGTATATCGGTAATGAGGGAGGGCCGTACCTCTTTCTGTCACGCGAGCCGCTCGCATGTGCGGCTGGCAAGAAGAATAAATACCTTGTTAAGGTACAGGCGTCGCATTTCCTGATCGACACCTCTGCCAAGACCTATGGCTCGCTGCTGTCGCCCGACCGCGCTTTGGAGTATGGCGATTATCCAGCTACGGCGGGAAAATCGGACTCATTCCTTACGTACGCCACGGTGCGCAACAGCCAGGGTATACCAGAGACGGTCGCTGCACGCCTATTCTCTCTTTAAGCTTAGAGGGGTTAAAAAGGCGCCAACAGGGGAATAAACGCGTTGTAATTGTGAGTACCGCCCGCCGAGCTGCCGCGTCATAGCGGCATCCGGCGGGCTCAGGTGCGTTAAAATGGGCTTGTTCTTAGCTAATTGAGACAGGGGGGCCGTGTTATGGCTTCAGATGCAAAAAAGATTCTGCTGGTCGAGGATGAGAAGGCAATCCGTGACGCCGTCGCTGCCTATCTCGAGCGCGAAGGCTACTGGGTTGTGGGCGTCGGCGACGGCCAGTCCGCGATCGAGGAGTTCGAGAAGCATCAGTTCGACCTGGTCGTGCTCGACCTTATGCTCCCCAAGATTCCCGGCGAGCGCGTTTGCCGCACCATTCGCGATACCTCGGATGTCCCCATCATCATGCTGACGGCTAAGGGCGAGATCGAGGACCGTATTATCGGTCTTGAGCTCGGCGCCGACGACTATCTGATTAAGCCGTTCTCGCCGCGCGAGCTCGTCGCCCGCGTTCGCGCTCTGTTCCGCCGTGCCCATCAGGCCGACGAGCCCGCCGTCGAGGTACTCGACTTCGGCGATCTGGTCATCGATATCTCGGGCCACAAGATCTTGGTCGAGGGCAAGGAAGTCGATCTGACGGCTTCCGAGTTTAAGCTGCTCACCACGCTTGCCCGCCATCCCGGCCGTGTGTATAACCGCATGGAGCTGGTCGAGAAAGTGCTCGGGTATGACTTTGAGGGCTATGAGCGCACCATCGATAGCCACGTGAAGAATCTTCGCGCCAAGCTGGGCGATGATCCCAAGAAGCCCAAGTGGCTCTACACCGTCCATGGTGTCGGCTATCGCTTCGAGGCTCCGGCCAAGACCGATAAGTCGGACGAGAAATAGGGAAATCACATATGACACCTGCGCGCTTTGAAATCGGACAAAAGCACAAGCAGGAGAGCGAGGCGGGTTCCAAGGCTAGTTGGAACACGCCTCGTTCCGATTCACGGCCAACGATGAGCTATCCCTCGCGCATGGCACTTGCTTTTGCTCTGACATCGCTCATGACGGTATTGGTGCTGGTGGGCGTTGTCTCTGTTGTGTGGGGCACGGTCTTTTCGGATTACACACGCTCCAATATCGTCGAAATCGCAAATTCCGCTGCCGAGAAGTTGGCGACCTCATATGAGGAAAACGGCTCTTGGACCGCGGGAGAACTGCGCACGGTCGCAACGTCGAGTTTGGTTTCCGACGATCTGGGCATGCAGGTCGTCAATAAAAAGGGTGTGATCGTTTATGACGATTCCTGGCCCTCGGCAAGCGCCACCGCCGATGTACGCGAAAACCAGGCTACGACCGACGACACGAGCGGCAAGAGGGCATCGCATAGCCCGGTCTCGTCTGCTCCAACCGACTCCGATAGCGTTGCTAACGTCGAGATTGTAACGTCTTCCGGCGAGCATGCCGGACAGGTAAAGCTGTGGGCCATCGGCTCCGACGCTCTGCTCACCAAGGCGGACTCTGCGTTTAGGGAGAAGACCTTTAACGCCATGGCCCTCGCCGCGGTTGTTGCAATCTGCATTTCGGTCGTTATCGGATCGCTCGTGTCGCGCATGCTCACCAAACCGATTCATCGCATCACCAGTACCGCAAAGCAAATCCGTGACGGCGACCTGTCGGCTCGCACGGGACTGCGCGGTGATGACGAGATCGATCAGCTGGGTGAGACCTTCGATGAGATGGCCACCTCGCTCGAGAAGGATATGAAACACGAGAAGCGCCTGACCTCAGACGTTGCACACGAGCTTCGCACGCCGCTTATGGCCATGCTCGCAACGGTCGAGGCCATGCAGGATGGCGTGTATCCCACCGACGATGAGCATTTGGAGACCGTTGCTTCCGAGACGCGTCGCCTGGCTCGTCTGGTGCAGCAGATGCTCGACCTATCGCGTATGGAAAACAGCACGGCTCCGCTCAATCTAGAACCGGTGGACATGGTTCCGTTCGTGCGATCGATTGTGAACGGCCAGGAGCGTCTGTTTGCCGACCGTGACCTTCGTCTTCGCTTTGCAGATGAAACCCAAGGGCACGACGATGTCGTCGAGGCCGATCCCGACATGATCACGCAATGTGTTATCAACCTCATGAGCAACGCCATGCGCTACACCCCCGAGGGCGGTTGGGTCGTGGTGTCGGTGCTCAGTGACCGCAGGCACGTCAGCATTGCCGTTTCTGATACCGGCATCGGTATTGCCAAGGACGATCTGTCGCGCATTTTCGGGCGGTTTTGGCGCGCCGATGCCAGCCGCGCCCGCGAAGCTGGCGGCCTGGGCGTCGGCCTCGCCGTGACCAAGCAGATCGTCGAGCGTCACCATGGCTACATATCCGTGGAGTCGGAGCTTGGAAAGGGTACGACTTTTACAATTCATCTGCCCCGCGAGCACACGGCGGACGCGGCATCTACTACAATGGAGCACTAGCTTTTCGCTATTCGGTGAAGGAGGGGCCGCGTCCCTGCCGCTCCGAGTTTGCGAAAACGTGCGGGAAAGAACCCGCATTACTGTCGTATTTTGGTAAGGAGTGACTCACGTGACAACGATGGAGCGTCGTCCGGATTCCCGTGGCAAGGTTCGTGATATTTACGATGCCGGTGAAAACCTGCTGATGGTCGCCACCGACCGCATTTCTGCGTTCGACTTCATTCTTCCCGACGAGATTCCGTTTAAGGGAGAGGTGCTCAATCGCATCTCGGCATTCTGGTTCGATAAGTTTGCCGACATCGTCCCCAACCATCTCGTTTCCATCGACCCGGCGGATTTCCCCGAGGAGTTTGCTGAGTATCGTGACTACCTCGCTGGCCGCGCCATGCTGGTTAAGAAGGCCCAGACGATTCCTATCGAGTGCATCGTCCGCGGCTATCTGACCGGTTCGGGCAAGAAGACCTATGACGAGAACGGCACCGTCTGCGGCATTCAGCTGCCCGAGGGTCTGACCGAGGCCTCAAAGCTTCCCGAGCCGCTGTTCACGCCGTCCACGAAGGCCGAGATCGGCGACCACGACGAGAATATCTCGTTTGAGCGTTGCTGCGAGATCGTGGGTGAGGACATCGCCGCGCAGATTCGCGACCTGTCCCTCAGGATCTACAAGGCCGCTGCCGAGTACGCCGCGACCCGTGGCATCATCATTGCCGACACCAAGTTCGAGTTTGGTGTCATCGATGGCAAGGTCACGCTGATCGACGAGTGCCTCACGCCCGACTCCAGCCGTTTCTGGCCTGCTGCCAGCTACGAGGAGGGCAAGATCCAGCCTAGCTACGACAAACAATTCGTCCGCAATTGGCTCAAGGCCAACTGGGATATGACGGGGGAGACCCCGCACCTGCCCGCCGAGGTCATCGATGGCACGTCCGAGCGCTATCGCGAGGCCTTCCAGATCATCACGGGCTCCCAGTTCACAAGCATGAAGGAGAACGCATAAGTGAGTACCCGTAGCGCCACGAACAAGCGCACGCAATCCCACGAAGTTACCGGGGTTGCGCGCAAGTCTGCCGCATCTGCTAAGCCCGCCCGCCAAGCAGCGAGCTCCGTTCGCGTCGTGCCGGCTTCGTCTAAGGCACGCCGCAAAGAGCTCGAGAAGGGCGAGAACCTCGAGGGCCTCTCTAAAGAGGAGAAGCGCGCCCGCAAGGCTAAGCAGCGCGCCAAGGAGGACCGCATCTATACGGTGTCGAATATCCTCCTCAAGCAGGACGAGGACTACACCAAGCGCCGTCGCATCTGGTGGATTGTGCTCGCCATTGGCATGGTGCTCGTCGTGGCAATTTGGGCCTCGCTGTACTTCGCTCCCGCTGGCATGGTGTCCAGCCCTGTCCAGATGGTCGGCATCGTTTTGTCCTATGTCATCATCCTAGGTGACTTTATCTACGACTTCGCTCGTATTCGTCCCTTGCGCAACATGTACCGCGCGCAGGCCGAGGGCATGTCCGAGAACAAGCTCAACGCTCTTATCGAGCGCGCAGCTGCCGAGGAGGACAAGAAGGACTCCAAGAAGAAGTAGCGTTTGCATCCATACTTATCGCTAAGATATAAGGCGCGTCGTTTTTGCGGCGCGCCTTTTTACTGTTCTATAGATAGATGGAGTGGCACATGATTCGAGCTGCCCTGACGGTCGAAGAGGCCCTGGAGGGTATGAAGTCCCTGGAGCCCAAGATTAAAAACTATGCGCGCCTGGTTGTCCGCAAGGGCGTAAACGTTAAGCCCGGCCAGGAAGTTGTCGTTCAGTCTCCGGTTGAGTGCGCGCCGTTTGCGCGCGTGGTGGTCGCGGAGGCCTATGCTGCCGGCGCCGGCCACGTGACGGTCATCTGGGCCGATGATGCCGTGACGAGGCTCACGTACGAGCATGTCGAGAAAAGCTATTTTGAGCAGACGCCCGAGTGGAAGCGCCTGCAGCTGGATTCCCTGGCCCAGGACGGTGCCTGCTTTATCTTTATCGAGGGTGCGGACCCCGCCGCCCTTAAGGGCATCGATCCCGCTAAGCCCGCTGCAGCTTCTAAGGCAAAGAACACGCAGTGCAAAGTTTTCCGCCGTGGACTGGATTACAACATCAATCCGTGGTGCATCGCCGGCGCTCCGGTCGTGGCTTGGGCGCGCGAGGTGTTCCCGGGAGACGCCGATGAGGTTGCAATCTATAAGCTGTGGAATGCGATTCTGCACACCGCTCGCGCCGATGGCCAGGACCCAGAGAGCGACTGGGAGCTCCATGACGCCGCATTCGAAAAGAACCTGCGTTTCCTGAACGACAATCGTTTCGACTGCCTGCATTACACCGCGGCAAATGGAACCGATCTGACGATTGGCATGACGAAGGGTCACGAGTGGGCCGGCGGCAAGGGCAAGACGCCCGATGGGCACCCCTTCTTCCCCAACATTCCCACCGAGGAAGTCTTCACTTCGCCCGATCGCATGCGCGCTGACGGTATCGTGTACTCGGCCATGCCGCTCATCCACCACGGCAATAAAGTCGACGATTTTTGGATTAAGTTCGAGGGCGGCCGCGTGGTGGACTACGACGCCCGCGTGGGCAAGGCAACGCTCGCAAGTATCATCGATACTGACGAGGGCGCTGCTCACCTGGGAGAGGTCGCGCTCATTTCCAAGAACACGCCGATCCGCGAAAGTGGTGTTCTGTTCTACGATACGCTCTATGACGAGAACGCTAGCTGCCATCTCGCGCTAGGTGTCGGTTTCCCCGAATGCATCGAGGGTGGGTACGACATGTCTAAGGAGGAGCTCCTGGAGCATGGTGTTAACGTCTCGAGCACGCACGTCGATTTTATGATCGGCACGGACGACATCGATATTACGGGCATTACGCCTGATGGACGTGAAGTTGTGATTTTCCAGAACGGCCAATGGAGTTGGGAATAGTCCCAGACCGTGGTACAATGCCACCCGCGGGCCGTTAGCTCAGCTGGCAGAGCAGGGGACTTTTAATCCCAAGGTCCAGGGTTCGAACCCCTGACGGCCCACCATAGAATAGAAAAGCGACTGGCGGATGCCGGCCGCTTTTTTGTTACCGCGGCACGGGTTCGAACCCGAAAGGGCGCGGAGCTGAGGAAACGCATGAGCGTTTGCCAGCGCAGCGCGCAAGGCGCGAAAGCGCCGCAGCGGCCGCCTGCGAAGCAGGCTGAACCCCTGACGGCCCACCCAAAGATTGTTGAGACGGTCAACTTCGGTTGGCCGTCTTTTTTGTTGCCGGTGCACGGGTTCGAACCCGTATCTATCTATATATAAGAACGCTTGGCGAACAAAACCCGCCTTTTACCGATGGGAAACAAATAGCTGATGCCTTTGGAGTAAAGTAGCGCTCCAGAGATGACCGATGTCTCAATACTCATAAAACAGCTGGTCATCGCCAATATCAGAAGCCAATGCTTCAGTTTTAACCTCAGTGACGCGACTGAGGGATCTATTCATTTGTGAACAAAATATGGAGTGCGCGATTCCCGCCCCCGGGGCCCCTCCGGTCTGGCAATATATCTCCTTGCCGCGCGGCCCGGTGCAACCGGGAACCAGCGCAGGCGTGCACCTTGAGAACCGGATACTGCGAGGATGGACACACCAGTTGTGTCGCATCCGGGCAGACATCGAACCATTTGAAATGGTCTAACTTGGATTTGTTTTTCGCAAGGCCGCCGAGAGG